>JACCYI010000146.1 GCA_013696535.1 Solirubrobacterales bacterium | reverse complement strand
GGCTGGAGTATGGTCAGCCGTGGATGTCCGTTCGCATCGGCACCGGCCTCTCTGATCAGGCGAATCCCCGCGCCGGCGCGGCAGAGGCGGCCGCCGTCGCGCGCGACGGGCTGCACGGTGCGCCCTGCGACCTCGTCGTGATGTTCGCGGCGGGCGGCCATCTTCACGATCCGAACGCCACGCTCGAGATCGTCACGGAGATCCTCGAGCCCGACCAGCTCGTCGGCTGCGGTGCGGCCGGGGTGCTCGGGCGCAGCCGCGAGGTCGAGGACGGGACGGCGGTCTCCATCTGGGCCGCTTCGCTGGGCGATGGGGAGGCACGGGCCTTCCACGCCACGGTCGAGCCGGTCGACGGCGGCGGGGCGCTGGCCGGCATGCCCGACCTCGAGGGCGCGGCGGGCGTCCTCCTGCTTCCTGATCCGTTCTCCTTTCCGACGGATCCCGTGCTGCGATTCCTGTCTGACCTGGTGCCCATGGTGCCGCTGCTCGGGGGTCTGGCCTCGGCCCGAACTCCCGACGACGGCGCTGCGCTCTTCTACGGCGATGAGGTGGCGTCCGAGGGCGCCGTCGGCGTCCGCTTCGAGGACGTCGAGGTGCTGCCGTGCGTCTCGCAGGGCGCGGCTCCGGTGGGTCCTGAGCTGACCATCACGGCCGCGGAAGGCAACGTCATCTCCGAGCTGGCCGGCAAGCCGGCGTTGCAGAAACTCCGGGAGACCATCGAGGGGCTCTCCGATGCCGACAAGCGCATGGTCGCGGGCGGGCTGCTGATGGGCATCGTGATCGACGTCAACAAGCCGGACTACGTCCAGGGAGACTTCCTCGTCCGCGGCCTGGCGGGCGCCGATCCGCAATCAGGCTCGATCGCCGTCGGTACCGACGTGCGGCCCGGCCAGGTCATCCGACTGCACGCCCGTGACGCCGAGAGCGCGGACCGCGACCTCGCCGAGGCGCTCGAGATCCGCATGCAGGCGCTCGGTGGCCGGAAGCCGGCCGGCGCGCTCGTGTTCGCCTGCAACGGTCGAGGCCGCGGGATGTTCGGCGAGCCCGATCACGACGCGACCTCGGTGGCGAGGATCCTCGACGGCGCCCCAGCGGCCGGCTTCTTCGCAGCGGGCGAGATCGGGCCCGTCGGCGGGGAACACTTCCTGCACGCGTTCACTGCGACGGTGGCGGTCTTCGCGGCATGAAGCTCGCCGGTCGCTGGGTGCTGCTCACGGGCGCCACGGGCGGGATCGGCCACGCCATCGCCCGAACGCTGGCCGGGCAGGGAGCGACGATGGTCCTCACCGGACGCCGCGGGGAGCTGCTCGGGCCGCTCGCCGCCGAGATCGGCGGGCGGGCGGTGGCGTGCGACCTGGCCGATCCCGCTGACGTCGAGCGCCTTATCGCTGAGGCCGGGGAACCCGACGTGGTGGTGGCCAACGCCGCCCTCCCGGCGAGTGGTCGAATCGACGTGCTATCGGTTGCGGAGATCGACGCGGCACTGGCCGTCAACCTCCGGGCGCCTATCGTTCTGGCCCAGGCCTTGAGTCCCGCCATGGTCACCCGGCGCGTGGGACATCTCGTGTTCGTGTCCTCGCTGGCCGGCAAGGCCGCGAGCTCAGGTGGCAGCCTGTATTCGGCAACCAAGTTCGGCTTGCGTGGTTTCGCGCTCGGTCTTCGGGAGGACCTGCGTCCGCACGGCGTCGGGGTGTCCGTCGTCTTCCCCGGTTTCATCCGGGACGCCGGGATGTTCCATGACTCGGGAGCCAGGCTGCCTCTCGGCGTCGGTACCAAGACCCCGGACGATGTCGCTCGGGCGGTGCTCGCCGCGATCGCCGACGATCGCGCCGAGGTCGACGTGGCGCCGCTCGCCCTGCGGCTCGGCGCCGCGTTCGCGAACGTCGCCCCCGGGGCAGCCTCGGCGCTTCAGCGAAGGCTCGGCTCGGACGGCGTCTCGGACGCGATCGCCAAGGGTCAGCGGTCGCAACGCTCCTAGGCTCTCGGGAGACCCACTTCCCGCTTTACCTGGGGGAGGTGCGTCGCTGTGTCCGTTTGCGCGCCGGATCCCGGACGGCGCTCTCCGCGTCCGCCCCGGCCGGGGTGTTGGTTGGGAACCATGCCAGCCAGGGGACCTCAGCCGGCGATCGGCGGCTGATGGAGACCGAAGGGAGAGCCTTGGTCGTCACGACAGACCTTGAAGCGGCCGAATCGTGCGACCGAAGCCTCTTCACCCTCGACGTCCATGTCCTCGACGGCGCCACCGAGCTCGCGCACTCGGTCCAGCGCCGTCTCGATGTCGTACACCCGGAAGAACAGATACGGCGTCGCGCCAGGGTCGTCGCCATGGAGCCCGCCGGGCACGTTCGGCGTACCGATCTGAAAGCCCTGACCCGACGGGCCCGGCTCGAAGCGCCAGCCGAACATTTGCCCGTAGTACGCGCGTGCGCGATCGGCGTCCTCCACGCCGAGCTCGAAGAACGCAAGCTCACCAGCCATCGCAAACCACCTTGTCTCGGGTATGTGACGAAACCGTGGGCGGAACCTGGGCGCCTTGGAAGGGGGCAATCTCATCTCGGCGATCAGAACAGGGCCTCCTGCATCGTCATGGTGTGGATCCTCACCGGGTCCACCGGCCGTGCCTGCTCATGACCCTTCTGACGAAAGAATCGCTCTTCGCTCATCGGCGACACGCGCTGCGCCTTTCGCAACGGCGCTTCGATGCGCTGTCGCTCCGCGCGTGGCGCATACGAGCCGCGTGCGTAGAGCTCCGCGTATCGGTCGACGAGGTCCGGCCGACTTGTGCGTAGCCAGTCGAGAAAGACGTCGCGCGTCGCGCCGCGAAGGAACAGTGTCTGGCCGCCGACGCTCGTGGCGCCCGCCTCGTCGGCCAGCGCCAGGATCTTCTCGACCTGCTTCGGGTCGTCGTTGATTCCCGGCATGAGCGGGGCGATGAGAATGCCGGTCGGGATACCCCGGCGGTTGAGCTCCTCCACGGCCTCGAGTCGCGCCCGCGGGTGCGGGGTGTGCGGCTCGGTCGCTCGCCAAGCCTTCTCGTCGAGCGTCGGCACGGACAGACAGGCGCTCACGCGAGCGCGCTGAGCGAGCTCCAGCATGAGGTCGGCATCGCGGAGAATCAGCGGCGACTTGGTCAGGACCGAAGCCGGATTGGCGGCGTCGCGCAGGACTTCCCAGATACCCCGCATGAGCCTGTAGCGACCCTCCACCCACTGGTACGGGTCAGTGTTCGTGCCCATGGCGATGTGCCCGTTGCCCCACGCCGGCCGTGCAAGCTCGCAACGCAGGACTTCTGGGACGTTGACCTTGACGATGATCTCGCGCTCAAAGTCGCGGCCGGCGTTGAAATCGAGGTACTCGTGCGTCGGACGGGCAAAACAGTAGGTGCACGCATGACTACATCCCCGGTACGGGTTGATCGTCCACTCAAAGGGAACTCGCGATCGCTCGGGCACCCGGTTGAGCGCCGACTTCGCCCGCACCTCGTAGAACCGGGTGTCGAGCGCTTCAGGTGCGTCGAAGCGCCGGACCACCACGTCGGTGTCGCTGCCGGGCAGCCGGCCCTGAGAGTCAGCTTCCGTCTCTTGATTGCTCCATCGCACGAACGTATGTTCGCACAACGGCCGGACGGCAACCGCTCAGCCTGCGCGCGCGAGCAGACGCTCCTCGCCCAGCAGCGTCTGGCTCGAAGCGCTCAGCACGTCGACTCGAACGAGATCACCGGGCGCCGCCAGCCCCGTGAAGTTGATTGCCTTGTTGTGGCGGGTGCGGCCGCGAAGACGTGAGGGGTCTGTGCGCGACGTGCCCTCGACGAGTACTTCAACGGATCGTGCGACGAAGCGCTGGGCCCGCTCGCGCGCGCGGCGCTGAACGAGCTCGACGAGGCGTTCCATCCGCTCGACCTTGACGGGATGCGGCACTTGCGAACCCATCGTCGCCGCCGGGGTGTCGCGCCGCGGAGAGTAGACGAAGGTGAAGGCCGAGTCGAAGCCGACTTCGTCGACCACCTCGAGCGTCTGGGCGAAGTCCGCCTCCGACTCACCCGGAAAGCCGACGATGACGTCGGTGGTCAGCGCGACGTCGGGCACGTGGTCGCGGATGAGATCGACACGATCGAGGTAGCGCTCGCGCCCGTAGGTGCGGCGCATCGCCTTCAAGATGCGGGTAGAACCCGATTGCAATGGCAGATGGATGTGCTCGCACAGGGAGGGGAGCTCCGCGTGCGCGCGGATCACGTCTTCGCGCATGTCCTTGGGATGCGGGCTGGTGTAGCGAATGCGATCGACACCGTCGATGGCGTCGAGGGCGGCGAGGAGCTCCGCGAAGGAACTGCGTTCGCTTCCCGGGAGGTCGCGGCCGTAGGAGTTGACGTTCTGCCCGAGCAGGGTTATCTCGCGCACACCGTCCGCGACGAGCCGCTCGGCCTCCGCGAGCAGCTCGTGCGACGATCGAGACACCTCGCGCCCGCGGGTCGAAGGCACGATGCAATACGAGCAGGCCGAGTTGCAGCCCACGGACACCTGCATCCACGCCTGGTATCTCCGCGCGCGCTTGTCCGGAAGGTGCCCGGTGAAACCCTCGAACTCGAAGAAGCCCTGAGCGGTGATGGAATCCGACGTCAGGAACTCCGCGAGTTTGTGCACCTGGCCGGGCCCGAAGGCCACGTCGACGAAGGGAAACTGCGCGAACACCTGCTCCTTGACCGACTGCGCCCAGCAGCCGCCGACTCCGACGATCCGCTCGGGATCCGCCCGCTTGAGGTGCTTGGCGTGGTGCAGATGGGCGACGAAGCGCTCGTCGGCCTTCTCGCGGATCGAGCAGGTGTTGAAGAGGATGAGCTGGGCATCCTCTCGCGCGGCCACCTCCTCGTAGCCGAGCGACTCCAGCATGCCCTTCATCCGCTCGGAGTCGTGCTCGTTCATCTGGCACCCGAAGGTGGTGACGTGGAACGACTTCATCGCGCGTAGTCGGTTGCCCGCGACTCCCGGATCACGGTGACCTTGATCTGACCCGGGTAGTCGAGCTGCCGTTCGATCTCTCGTGCGATCTCGTGTGAGAGCAGGGTGGCGCCGTCGTCATCGAGTGCGTGCGGCTCGACGATGACGCGGATCTCCCGCCCCGCCTGCATGGCGTAGACCTTGTCGACTCCGTCGTGACGGGTCGCGATCTGCTCGAGGTCGCGCAGGCGCTTGACGTACTGCTCGAGCGATTCGCCTCGCGCCCCAGGGCGAGCTCCCGAGAGGGCATCCGCGGCTTGGACGATGACCGCCTCGACCGTCTGTGGCTCCACCTCGTTGTGGTGAGCCTCCATGGCGTGCGCGACGGCCTCGGACTCGGAGTGCTTGCGGGCCAGGTCGCCGCCGACCAGGGCGTGCGGGCCCTCGACCTCGTGAGAGACCGCCTTGCCGATGTCGTGCAGCAGGGCGGCCCGCCGGGCGGTCTTCGGGCTGGCGCCGAGCTCGTGCGCCATCATCGCGGCGAGGTGGGCGCATTCGATCGAGTGCGCGAGCACGTTCTGACCGTAGCTCGTCCGGTACTTGAGCCGGCCCAGGACCCCGGTCAGATACGAGTCCAGCGCTTGCACCTTGGCATCGAGACATGCCTGCTCGCCGACTTCCAGAATGTGACTCTCAAGCTCTGACTTAGCTTGATAGTAGGTCTCCTCGATACGGGCCGGATGGATACGCCCGTCCTGCAGCAGCTTCTCGAGCGTCATGCGGGCGATCTCCCGCCGGACCCCGTCGAAGCCCGACAGGATGACTGCGTTGGGAGTGTCGTCGATGATGAAGTCGACACCGGTGAGGTGCTCGAGGGCACGGATGTTACGCCCTTCGCGCCCGATGATGCGTCCCTTCATGTCGTCTGCGGAGAGTTGAACGACTGAGACGGTGGTCTCTGCCGCGTGACCCGCCGCCATCCGCTGCATACACACCGCCAGGATGTTGCGAACCCGCCGGTCGGCGTCGCGCTTCGTCTCCTCTTCGACCTGGCGCACGAGGCGAGCCGAATCGTGACGGATCTGGTCTCCGAGCTCCTTGAGCAGGATGGACTTCGCCTGGGACGCACTGAGGCCCGCCACCCGCTCGAGCTCGATAATCTGTCGCTGGCGGAGCTGCTCGATTTCGCCTGTCCGCTCCTCCAGGGCGCGTTCACGAGCGCCCAGCTCCTCGAGCTTCGTGTCGAGGGTCTCCTCGCGGTCAAGCAGTCGCTTCTCGAGCTGCACCACTTCGGAGCGCGACTCGGTGGATCGCTCGAGTGTTTCCGGGTCACTCGCCTTCGGCTCGGACATCGGCCGTGTAGCGAGGGCCGCACCCGCCTCCGGTCCGATGGAAGCTCCCACGCCTGCCGGCACCCGGCGGTTCAACAGCGCAGCGGCACCGACGAGCCCCGCCGCCAGCACCACGGCCGCAATCAAGATCATCATAGGTTTGGTCTCCCCGCAGGAGCGGGGCACGAAGGCCCCAACCCCACTCAGTTATCCGAGTTGGCGAGCAGCAGAGCAGCCGTGCAGGCAGCGTGAGATGAACCAGCACTCTGCGGGGGCGCACACGCACCCGCGCTTCTAGATCACGGAGGGGTCGTTGGTTTCTCGAGTGGTCAAGTTGAGTTGAAAACGTGTTTTTGCTGGGATTTCAGCGGCACCAAGGCCGTTCTGTCGCTGAGGGGGATCGTAGTACTGCGGGAGTCGGGGTGCAAACGAACGCAGGTTCGCGCACCCCGTCAATCGAGCTCCGACACCCCGGCGCGACGCCGTAGAACGTCGTAGGCGAGCTCAAGGCCGTATCCCTTGCGCACGAGCATTCCCAGCGCTCGGTCCCGCTCCTGAGGTGTCTCGGGCAGCCGGGGAAAGCGTCGCTCGAGCAGCTCGAGCGCCGCGGCTCGTTCGTCATCGGAGTTCTGCTCGGCCACCGCGGCCGCGATGCGGTCGCCCTCGACACCCAGGGCGCGCAGGCGCCGTTCGATGCGGTCAGAACCCCACGAGTCCAATCGCCGCCGATCCTCTGCGAAACGCAGTGCGTAACGGGCGTCGTCGAGGTACCCGCCATCTAAGAGCTCTTCGACCACTTGCTCGACGATCTCGGGTTCCACCCGTTTGTCCCCGAGGGTCCGTCTCATCTCCGCGAGGGTCCGGTCTCGCCGATCGAGCTGGCGCCACGCGATGTCACGAGCATGCTGGAGACGGGCTTCGAAATCGAGCACCCGCTCACCGGCCGGCCTCGCCCGCTCTGAGCACACAGGAAGTTAGGCGACGGCCGGTTCGGCAACCGGCGCGGGAACCACCTCAGCGTCCCGATCGATCGGCTTGACGAGATCCTGACCGAGGCCAAGCGCCGAGTAGATCTTCGCTTCGATCTCCTTGGCCGTCTCGGGATGCTCGCTGAGGAAGTTCTTGGCGTTGTTGCGCCCCTGACCCAGGCGCTCGTCGCCGTAGGAGAAGAAGGACCCGGACTTTGTCACGACGTTGTGCTCGATGCCCAGGTCCAGGATGCAGCCCTCCGTGGAGATGCCGGTTCCGAACTCGATGTCGAACTCCGCCTGCCGGAACGGGGCGGCCACCTTGTTCTTGACCACCTTGACGCGCACCCGGTTGCCGATGGCCTCCGTGCCGTCCTTGAGCGTCTCGATGCGGCGGATGTCCAACCGCTGGGAGGAGTAGAACTTCAGCGCTCGACCACCCGGCTGGGTCTCGGGCGAGCCGAACATCACGCCGACCTTCTCGCGGATCTGGTTGACGAAGAGGCACAGTGTCTGCGTGCGGTTGAGATTGCCGGCGAGCTTTCGCATTGCCTGCGACATCATCCGGGCTTGCAGGCCAACGGTCTGATCGCCCATCTGGCCCTCGAGCTCGGACCGCGGCGTGAGTGCTGCGACGGAGTCGATCGCCACCACGTCAACCGCGCCAGAGCGCACGAGCATGTCGGCGATCTCGAGTGCCTGCTCGCCGTAGTCGGGCTGAGAGACCAGCAGCTCATCGATATCAACCCCGATGCGCTGGGCATAGAGCGGGTCCATCGCGTGCTCGGCATCGATGAAGGCGCACACGCCCCCGAGCTTCTGCGCTTCGGCGATGACGTGATAGACGAGGGTCGTCTTGCCGGAGGATTCCGGGCCGTAGACCTCGACGATGCGCCCGCGCGGCATTCCGCCGATGCCGAGGGCGAGGTCGAGCGACAAAGCGCCCGTGGGGATGGCGTCGACCTTCACCTGAGCGCCCTCATCGCCCATCCGCATGACGGAACCCTTGCCGAACTGACGCTCGATCTGCGCGAGCGCGCCCTGCAAAGCGGTATCTCGGGCCTTGTTGGCCGTGGTGTCTTGCGTGGCCATCGGTTCGGGTGCTCCTCTGGGTTCTGACTCAGTTCGATCCACCCTAGGTGGACCGCCGGACGGAAACCGGAGCCTGGCAAGCCCCTTGTGACGGATCAACAG
>JACCYI010000143.1 GCA_013696535.1 Solirubrobacterales bacterium | reverse complement strand
ACCACGGCCACGAGCAGGGGCAGCAGCCGCAGCCGCGTCCGGAACACCATCGCGAGCGCGAGCACCATCACGATCAGCGCCGCTGCGAGCAGCACGACGATGGAGCGCGAGATCGAGCCGGTGAGGTCGGAGACGACGACGGGAGCCCCTGTCACGACGTAGCGGCCACGTCCGTTCGGCAGCCGCCAGTCGGGCATCCGGACCGCGGCGCGGATCAGCTCGATCGCCTGCTTGCGCTGCGCGGTGGTCAGCTCCGGTCGCAGGCGCACCTGGATGAGGCCGGCGTCCTTGGACGGGAAGACGTAGGCGAAGCGGCTCTTGGGCGTGCCGGCCGGCTTCTTGACGTCGAAGACCAGCTGCGAGACGAAGCGCGGGTCGTTGACCTGCGGGATCCTCGTCAGGCCGTACTTCAGCCCGAGCTGGGCGAACGTGAGCAGGAACCCGTTGCTGACCGCCTGCTCGGCCGCCTTGCCGTAGCGCTGCTGGGTCGCCGAGGAGTACCCGCGGGCCTTCGCGAGCCTGCGAGCGGCGTCGGAGGCGCGCTGCGCCTTGCGCGAGGCCGCCGCCTGCTGCTCGGTGAACTTGCTCTGGATCTGGCCCACGGACTCGTTGATGAACGTCCCGGGCCCGAAGACGACCCGGGCCGGGCGGAGCTTCGCGAGCTTCGCGCACGGTCCGTTCGGCCCCCCGCGCACCGTGGCGTCCTTCGGGCGGGCCCCGCCCAGGCACCCTTCGAGGCTGATGAGGCGCAGCACGTCGGACGTCAGCGCGAGCTGCGTCGCCGGCTCTCGCACGAGGACGTACACCGCGTCGTCGCCGAAGCGCTCGGCGTAGTCCGCGGAAGCTCTGTACTCCGCGGTGCCGCGCCCCACCAGCGTGTCCGGCGTCGTCTGGGGCTCGAGTCGCACGAGCGCGAGCAGTCCGCCCGCGACCCCCAACAGCGCCGCCAGCAGCACCACGAGCACCGGGCGCCTCGCGGCCGACGCCATGACGCGCGCGATCAGGCGGGAGACGTCGATCACGCCGGACTTCGGGCGCCGGGCGATGTGGCCCGGAGCCCGCCTCACTTCCTGTTGCCGCTCGGGCTCGACCCGTCGGGCGCGGGGTTGACATGCGGGTACTGCGTCAGCTCGCCGCCGAAGTCGAACTTGGGCGACTGGCGACACGGTGGGGCCGCCGTTGACGTGGCGACGCGCGCACCCGCCGTGGGGCCCGTTGCCCCCGTCGCCCCCGTCGCGCCGATGGCGGGCCGGCGCCCGAGCAGGGTGTCGACCGCCTGGGCGACGTTGCTGCCGAGCAGGCGCGTGATGGTCTCCGCGGGCGCCACCCCCGGGATGTTGTCGCGCCCGCAGGTGCGTCTGTCGAAGACGGGCAGGCCGCGCTTGAGCTGGCGGTAGGCCCCCGGCTGCTGGTAGGGGTTCGCGCGGTTGGACCCGAGCCGCTTCTCGTAGGTGGCGAGGGCTTCCAGGTTCAGCGGGTTCGTGGTGCGCAGGTAGTGCACCTTGTCGTCGGAGCGGGCCTGGGTGGTGGCCACGGTGTTGGCGAAGAAGGAGTTCAGCTCGTTCTTGTAGAGCCCGACGAACGACAGGATCGGGTTGAGCTGCGCGAGCACGGGATCGGTCGCCGCCAGCACCGGGTGCAGCTCGTCGAGGAACTGCTGGGTGGCCGGCAGCCCCGCCTTGGATGCGGTGACGAGCGGATCGAGATCGCGGAAGAGCGCCTTGAGGTCGGGCGCCAGCGCGGAGAGCTCGGTGAGCGTGGGCGAGAGCTCGCGCGCGGCGGGCCGCAGCTGGGTGATCAGCGGATCTGCGTTCGTCGCGAAGGCGGTGAGGCGGTCGACCGTCGTCTTGGCCTCCTTCTCGAAGGCGGGCAGCGCGACGAAGGTCTCCTGCAGCTGCTTGTTGCGCTTGGCGGTGACCTCGAAGACGCGGTTCGAGTTCTGGATCAGCGAGCCGAGCTGGCCCTGGCGCTCGGAGAGCGCGGAGAAGAGCTCGCCGGTGTTGGCCGAGAGCTTGCGGACCGTCCCCTCCTGCGAGTTCAGGATCGTGAGCAGCTCGTTCGTGTCCTGCGCGAACGGCGCGAGGTTGCCCAGCGCGTCCGAGAGGTCGCGGCCGCGGCCCTTGGTGGCGATGGCCATGTTCTGCATCCACGACTGGAAGTCCGCGCGGGTCTTCGGGTCGAAGGCGCGGAAGATCTCGTCCAGCTCGACGGTCGCCGCGACCTGCCCGGCCGGCAGCGTGCCGTTCTCCGGGACCCAGCCCGCCCCCCGGTCGCCCGGGGTCAGCTCGACGTAGGTCTCCCCCAGCAGCGTCTTCTGGCGGAGGG
>JACCYI010000138.1 GCA_013696535.1 Solirubrobacterales bacterium | reverse complement strand
CACCAAAGCCGGCGCGTACGTCCGCGAAGGGCGGTGTACCTGTCCCAAGAGTCACTCTCTGCCGTCTTGGACCGAGGAACTGAGTGATCACCATCAAAGAGGAGAACGGATAACCCCGCCCAGCTCGCCGCCGCGTGAGCTCCAAGGCGCCCGAAGCGAGATACACCACGAACCGCGACTTGACTCGCTCCGGTCACCAAACCCCGGGCGTCTTGGCGCCCCCGTGATCACGTTCCCCAGACTAGGGTTCCGCCGACCGGTGCGGATCGCGACCCACTGGCTGGAGACCGGCGCACACTAATCCCGCAGGACAAGCGTCTCATCCGGCTTGCCAGTCCGCCGCGTAGCCTGGACTCCTTACGGAAGTCGTGGGCGCCTCAGCAGCGCGAGGACGCGATCGGTGGGCATTGCGTAGAGCTTTCGGTTTTCGCGGCCGTCGGTGGTGGTGGCCGCCCAGAGAGCGTTGAGTACCGCTTCCTCTGCCGCCTCGGCGGCCGCTTCAAAGACGTCGTCCAGCGGCGAGCCTTCGCGCCAGAATTGGCCTTCGATAATGGTGTCGATCTTGAAGCGCAGGCGTTGGGTGGAACGCGGCACCTGCTGGGCGGTTGAGAAGCCGACGAAGAGCTCCCCGCTGCCGTCGTTGGCCACCGAGCCTGCGCGCGCCAGCCCGAGGCCGATCCGGCGCACGACTCGGCGCAGCTGCGCCGGGTGCAGGGGCAGGTCTGTAGCGAGGACCCCGAGACAGGAGCCCTCGTGGTGATACTCGGGCATGAGGTTGGGCAGTTCGCGGCCGAGCGGCGCCCCGAGCACGAGCAGCTGGTGGCGCTTCCCGTGGTTGCAGAGTAGGAGCACGCCGATCGTGAAGGTTTCCCCTCCGAGTTCTAGGACTCTTGACGCGGTGCCGATCCCGCCTTTGAAGTCAAAGAGCTGCATGCCGGTGCCCGCTCCCACACAACCCTCGGTCACCGGCCCGGGCTGCGCTCCCTCGAGAGCCGCCTGGACGTCGGAGTGGGTCACGCCGAGGGCACGATTGTCGTTGAGAAAGCCGTCGTCGCATTCGCCCACCACGGGTATGAGAACGTCTACGTCGCCGACCCCGGGATCGATGTCTGAGAGGTGTCGAATGGTCGCTGTGTAAGCGATGCCGACGTGGGCGGTGTCCGTGAGCACGATCGGGGAGCCGAGCAGCCCCCACTCATCGATCACCCGGCTTCCCGTCAGCTCCCCGTAGCCATTGAGCGGCTCTACCGCCGCGTAGACCCGATCGCGGAACGGATTGCCGTCGTGCGGCCAGATTGCCGTCACGCCGCTGCGGACCACCGGCTCTTGCCCGACAACGGTGGCGTGCCCCACGCGCACGCCCGCGACGTCCGTGATCGCATTGAGTGGACCGGGCCGGAGGCTGCCCACGACGACGCCGTCTCCTCGCGCCCGGCCCATCAGCGCGGCGTCTCTTCGTGCGGGACGAACCGGTCTCCGCCGCGCAGGTAGCCGGCGTAGTAGAGGGCACCGAAGACGAACATTCCACCGACGATGAGCAGGTCGCGTTCGGTTTGCTTGCTGAGGGCGATCACGACGCCGGTGAGCGCGATCAGCGGCGGCACCGGCCAGAGCGGCATCTTGTACGGCCGGGGGAGTTCGCGCTGACGGACGCGGCTGACCAGCGACGAGATCGCGATCAGGGCGTACATCGTGATGATCATCACCGCGGTCGACGAGACGACAGACTGCAGACTAGATTTCAGGCATAGGACGGTGGCGCAAGCGCCGATGAACAGCGTCGCCACCCACGGCGCCCCGTTGCTGTTGACCCGCGACAGCGCATCAGAGACGGGACCCGGCCACGCCCGGTCACGGCCAGTCGACCAGGTGATGCGCGCGAACTGCAACGTGATGGCCAGCGAGGCGTTGAAGATGGCGATGATCGCGCCGACGGTCACAATGTCGACGACCGTGGCACCAAAGGCGTTGTCGATGACGTCAGTCAGTGGCGTAGCCGAGGACAAGAACGCCTTCAGATCTGGTGCCCCGAAGACGCTCGCGACGAATGGGACAAGCTCGAACAGGATGCCGATCAGTGCCGCGGTGACGACTGCCTTACCGATCTGCGCCGGCGATCCCTCGGTCTCCTCGGAGAAGTTGATCGCGCTGTCATAGCCATTCACGGAGAACAGCGCGGTCGCCAGGGCAGTCACGATCGCGCCGGTGGCCACGGATGCGAGGGCGCCGCCGTCGACGATCACCGGGTCGGTGATGATCGACGCCGGCTGGTCGAGGTTCAAGATCCCGGCCGCGAAGAGGATCACCACCACCGACAGCTCGAGAGCCAGAAAGAAGCCGGTCAGGACCGCGTTGAAGTTGATCTTGAGAAGCGCGAGCAGCGTCACCGAGATCATCACCGCAACCGCCGCGGCGCTCGTGCTCACCCCGGACACGAGCGAGTTGATGTAGACACCCACCCCGATCGCGATGCTGGCCGGTAAGAAGACGGCTTGCCCGATGTAGAGCAGCAGCCCGATGAAGCCGACCGGCCTACCGATCACCCGCGTAACGATCGAGTACAAGCCGCCAGCGCTCGGAAACATCGAGCCAAGCTCACCCATACACAAAGCCACATTGAGGGCCAAGAAGCAGCCGATCAGGTACGCCAAAATCGAGCCCGACCCGGCGGTGGCGATTACCACCGGGCCGACGACCAGCAGCGACGCCGTCGGAGTGATGTCTGACACCGTCAAGGCGACGTTGCCGACGAAGTTCAGCCCCCGGTGCAGCCCCTGCCCCTGCTGCTGCTGCGCTTGTCCGTCGAGGTCGGTCAAGACGCCTCCCCGAAGACCGAGCGCGGGAGCGTGAAACCGACGTTCCAGACGCCGGCATCCACGACTTCCAAGATCTTCAGGTCGCCCGCCAGACTGCAGAGCACGTAGGCGTCCTGCGCATCGAGCCGGTGCTCCTCCATGACAAGCTCGATCATCCCGCGCACCGCCTGTTTCGCGCCCTGCATGAGGTCGGCGTGGATCCCCATCGTCCCGTAGTAGCCGCCCGCGTCCGTACGCGGCGTGAGCGAACCCGGAACGACGAAACGCGGGGTCGAGATCGTCCGCTTGTGCAAGGTCAGCCGCAGCGTCGCGCGCATGTCGGTCTCGATAGCGGCAACGCACACCTCACCGTCGCCCTGCGCAGCGTGTGGGTCGCCGCACGAAAAGAGCGCTCCCTCCCGGAACACCGGCATCAGAAAGGCACTCCCCGTCCGCAA
>JACCYI010000137.1 GCA_013696535.1 Solirubrobacterales bacterium | reverse complement strand
CGCCTAGGCGGTGAAAGCGAATTCTGGAAACGAAGGTGAAAGCGATCGAGCTCAAGGAGCTCTGGCGCAGGTACAAGGTCGAGAAGTCGCCTCGCGCCCGCGAGCAGCTCGTCGTCGCCTACTCGCCGCTGGTCAAGTACGTCGCCGGGCGGATGTCGAGCGGCCTGCCCGCCCACGTCGAGGAAGCCGACCTCATCTCCTACGGCCTGGAGGGCTTGATCAACGCGATTGAGCGTTTTGACCTCGAGCGCGAGATCAAGTTCGAGACGTACGCGATCACGCGGGTCAAGGGCGCGATCATCGACGCGCTGCGCACGCTTGACTGGGTCCCGCGATCCGTCCGGGCCCGGGCCCGGGAGATCGAGCGCGCGCACGGCCGGCTCGAGCACCGGCTGCACCGGACTCCGAGCGACGAGGAGATGGCCCTCGAGCTCGAGATCGGCGTCGACGAGTTCCAGGAATGGCTCATGCGGATCTCGAACTCCACCGTCGTGGCGCTCGACGAGCTGTGGTCGGTGTCGGACTCCTCCGGCGACCAGGTGTCCCTGCTCGACACACTCCACGACCCGGACGCCGCAGACCCACAGGCGAAGCTCGACGCCTCTGAACTCAAGGACCGCCTGGCGGACGCGATCGCCGCGCTTCCCGAACGTGAGAAGGTGGTGATCGCGCTCTACTACTACGAGAACCTCACCCTCCGAGAGATCGGTGAAGTGCTCGGTGTGACCGAGTCACGGGTGTCACAACTGCACACCAAAGCTGTCCTGCGGCTCAAGAGCCGGCTTCAAGGCGACAACCTGCACGGCTGACGATAACTTTCGCTCACGAGCCCACGTTGAGGGACGCGGGCGCTTGAACGAGAGTGAGGTCTTCCGTGGCGCACACAGCCGCCGACAGGATCCGCAACGTCGCGTTGGTAGGGCATCGTGGGAGCGGGAAGACGTCGTTGCACGAAGCGCTGTTGTTCGAAGCGCGAGCCGTTCCGCGGCTGGGCAACGTGGCCGACGGGACGACGGTCTCGGACGCCGACGAGGACGAGAAGGCACGGGGGATGTCGATCTCCGCATCCCTGGCCTCCTTCGAGTGGCGCGGAACCAAGCTCAACCTGATTGACACCCCTGGGGAGCCGTCGTTCATCGCTGACGCGCTCGGCGCCCTGCGGGTCTGCGAGTCGGCGGTCTTCGTCATCAACGCCGTCATGGGCGTCGAAGTCTCGACCCAGCGGCTCTGGCAGCGGGCGCAGGAGCTCGGTGTCGCCCGGCTGCTCTACGTGAACATGCTCGATCGCGAGCGAGCCGACTTCTTTCGGACGCTCGAGGCCCTGAAGGCCTCCTTCGGGCCGCACGTCGTGGCCACGGAGATCCCGATCGGAGCCGAGCTCGAGATCCGTGGGCTCATCGACCTCGTCGACATGAAGGCCTACGCGTACGACGGCTCCGGCAGGGACAACTGCACCGAGATCTCCATCCCCGACGAGCTCCTCGGGCTGGCCGAGGAGTACCGGGAGAAGCTCATGGACGAGGTGGCCGAGGCTTCGGAAGCCCTCATGGAACGCTATCTGGAGGGCGGCGACATCTCGCACGACGAGATCGTCCAGGCGCTCGAGGACGGCACCGACTCAGGGCGCATGTTCCCGGTGACCTGCGGGGTGGCGACCTCGCACCTGGGCACGAACCGGTTGCTGGACGCCTTCGTCGACGACCTTCCGTCACCAGTGCAGCACGGGCCGCTCGAGGTGGGCGACATCACCCTCGAGCCGCGCGAGGATGCCGAGACCTTCGCGTACGTCTTTAAGACGCGCGCCGACCCCTTCGCCGGGCGCATCAACTTGTTCCGCGTCTACCAGGGCGTCGTCCGCCACGACTCGCAGCTGCTCAACACCCGCGCGCACGCCAAGGAGCGCGTCGGCCAGCTCCTCACGCCCAAGGGCAAGGAGTTCGGGCAATCCGACGCGTTCGGGCCCGGAGACATCGGCGCGGTCGCCAAGCTCAAGGAGACCCGCGCCGGCGACTGGCTCGCCGACCGCGACCAGGCGATCTCCATGCCGGCCATCGCCCTGCCGGCGCCCGTCATGGCGTTCCACATCGAGCCGAAGGTCAAGGGCGACGTGGACAAGGTGTTCACCGCGCTGCGCCGTCTGCAGGAGGAGGACCCGACCATCGACCTGCACCGCGACCCGCAGACGGGAGAGCAGATCGTCGCCGGGCTCTCGCAGATCCATGTCGAGGTGACCGTCGGGCGTCTGCGATCGCGCTTCGGCGCCGAAGTCGCGCTCAAGCCGCCCAAGGTTCCCTACCTGGAGACCATCCGCGCATCGGCGAAGGCGCACGGGCGCCATAAGAAGCAGTCGGGCGGCCGTGGACAGTTCGGCGACTGCCACATCGCGATCGAGCCTCTGGACGCAGACACGGGCTTTGAGTTCGTGAACCGCATCAAGGGCGGCGTGATCCCCGGCTCCTTCATTCCGGCGGTCGAGAAGGGCGTGCGCGAAGCCCTTGAGCGCGGCACGGTCGCAGGCTATCCGGTGCAGGGCGTGCGGGTGACCGTCTTCGACGGCTCTTACCACACCGTGGACTCCTCGGAGATGGCCTTCAAGCTCGCGGGCGCCCAGGCGATGCGCCAGGCGCTCGAAGCGGCTTCACCCGTCCTGCTCGAGCCGATGATGCTGGTGACGGCGTCCGTGCCGGAAGCGTCCGTCGGCGATGTCATGGGAGATCTGTCCGGTCGGCGTGGCCGCCCGCTGGGGACCGACCTCGTCGGCGGGATGACCGAGGTGACGGCGGAGGTGCCGATGGCCGAGATGCTCAGCTACGCGCCCGATCTGCGATCGATCACCGGCGGCCAGGGCGAGTTCACCATGGAGCTCGTCCGCTACGAAGAGGTGCCCGCGCACCTGGCCGCCAAGGTGGTCTCCGAGTTGCAGGGTCGCGAGACGGTTCGGGCGTAGCCTCTGCATTGCTACCCTCGCCGCCAGTGGCCACGATGCGTGACATTCGCACCAATCAGGCGGATGTCGCGTGCGACATCTGCGGCCGGACGCTGTTGCGCGGGGAGGCTGCGGTCCCGTTCCTGGCCGGCGGCCAGCGGCGCCAGGTCTGCGAGCTCTGCACTGCCCGGGCGGCTCATGAAGGGTGGATCCGGGAAGCCGGAGGGGATGAGCTGGGCGTGGGGGCCGCGGGCGTGGACGGTCGCCGGCGCTCCTTCGTGGGCCGCATGTGGCAGCGGCGTGAGCGTGCGGTGCCACCCGCGGAGCAGCAGGCAGAGGCTCCCGACCTCGACGGCGCGCTCGCGGCTGAATTGGCCGCAGGAGACCATCCCGTGGTCGGCTCCGCGAAGCCGCCGGCCACCGCGCCGAGCCGTCGCCGCGTCACCACTCGCGACCGCCACGCCGACACCGAGTCGGGTGCCCACCGCGGAGGTGGGGAGGGAGAGACCCCGCGCGAGCCGCGACACGTTCGCGCGGTGCCTACGAACGCCGAGCTGAAGATGACGCGCGCGCTCGAGGTCTTCAACGGCTCTGAGCACGTGCGCACGGTGAGCGGCGTCGCCCGCTCGCTGGGCCCACCGGCGGTCTCGGTGCGCCCGCTGCCCGAGCGGCCGAGCGTGGTGGGGATCACCGTGATGTGGGAGCTCTCGTGGTACCGCTTTGAAGTTGACCTCTCAGATGAGGCCGGCGGCGTGCTGCGCGCCGGTCACGGCAGCGAGCTGGCCGAGCTCACGGCAGAGGAGCACGGTCTAGTGAACGCGGCCGCTCACAGTCGGGGCGAGCTCGTGCTCGCCGGCTGAACGCACGCGCCCATGCAGTTGGACGGATGGACGAGTCACCGGCAGGCCCCTCCTCGATAGGATCGCAGCATGATCTTTTGCGTCGTCCCCGAGCCTTTGAGCGGTGAGCTGCTCGCCAAGCTCGAGTCGTACTACGACGACGATCCGAACGTTACGGTGATCGTCGAGCGCCGCACGAACGAGCGCCGGGAGCCCGGCGCCCGGTCCGGTGGCAAGCGTGAGGTGCGTGATCGGCGCCGCTCGCGGGTGGCCGGCGAGTATCCCCGCATCGCTCCGTCACTCGACTGACGAGGCACCCGCCGGCGCTGCAATGAAGGTGATCGTCCACGTGGACGGCGGCTCCCGTGGCAATCCCGGTCCGGGGGCGGCGGCCGCAGTCGTCTCCAGCCCTGACGGCGACGTCCTCGACGAGGCCCACGCGATCCTCGGGGTGGTGAGCAACAACGTGGCGGAATACCGGGGCCTGTTGCTGGGACTCGAGCGAGCGCGGGCTCTGGGGGCGACTGAGATCGCGGTCGTCAACGACTCAGAGCTCATCGCCCACCAGGTCAACGGCCGCTACAAGGTCAAGCATCGCGACATGAAGCCACTCCACGCTGAGGCGCTCGCAGCCCTCGAGGCCTTCGCGCGATGGTCGGTGACATCGGTTCCCCGGGCCCGGAACGCCGACGCTGACGCCCTGGTCAACCAGGCCCTCGACGCGGAAGCCTGACTCCCATCGGCGCTGCCCTATCGGCACGCCCGCCACAATCCTCGACCGTGCCTGCGTGCCTCGCCGGCCAGATCGGCGAACACCTCGGCGTGACGGACGTTCGGCGGGATCGTCAGCGGTTCGGCGAAGCCACCGCGGACGAGGTCCGCGTTGATGAAGCGTCCGTCCCGGACCCGGTAGACGTACGCGAGCAGGCGCCCGTAGCGGTCGCGCGACTCGGCATCGGTCTCGAGCCGCACGCGTTCCCCGTCGACGAGCCGGGCGTTGCGTGCCGACGCCGCCCTGCCGTAACACTGCACCGGCGTGCCGGGCTTGTGCGTCTCCGGGGTGTCGACGCCGATGTAGCGCACCCGCTCCCGGACCTCGCCGATCCGCACCTGGATGGTGTCGCCGTCGACTACGCGGAGCACCCGGCCGGTGCCGTCCGCGGAATCCTCGCCACCCTTGGGCAGGATGCCGCTGGTCCCGAGCGCCACTCCCACCGCGAGGGCGGCCAGTAGCGCGAGGATCGAACGTGGGGAGCGCATCGACGGTCACGCTAGGGGCCATCCCGGTCGCGGTGCACGGGGTGTTGCAGAATTGTCGCGTGTACGTCGCTGCTTGGTTGCACGGAGCCCGTTCGCGGCCGAACACAGCGCGCATTGCTTACGTCGGCCACATGTTGCGCCTGCACTCTCGAACCTCGTAAAGGACCGTCAGCGGTCCCGACCGACGACTCGGAGGCAGGATGACCAAGAGCTCGAAGAAGACGGCCGGCGCGCTGGCCGGAGCGGTGTCGCTCGCATTCGGCGCATACACGATCGGGAGCCAGGCGGACGGCGGATCGGCGCTCGCCGACACGGCATCGACCACCACCGCATCAGCGTCCACACAGGGTCACCCCGCCCGCTTCGGCGGTTCACGCGGCGCGGGCCCCTTCGCCGATCTGGCCAAGGAACTGGGCGTCCAAGCTCCAGCTCTGCGCCAGGCGTTCGTCGAGGTGCGGCGGGAGCTCCCTCGCAAGAACCGGCGGATGGACAGGGCGAAGGATCTCGCGAACGCGCTCGGACTACCCACGGAGAAGGTCAACGCCGCGCTCGAGACGCTCCGTCCTGGGCGGGGCGAGCGGCGCGACGAGCTTGCCGGCGCGCTCGCGAAGGAGCTGGGCATCGATTCCGTCAAGGTGCGCGCGGCGCTCGACGCCGCGAGCTCGGGACGCCACGGGCGGGGCGGGCGCGGACGGCGTGCAGATCCGGGTCCCGGTGGTCGGCATCGCCGATCCGGGCACGGCCAGGCTTCACGAGGCCTTGCCGACGTGGCCAAGGCGCTGGGGGTCGAGGCGTCCAGGCTCCAGGCAGCGCTCGAGAAGATCCGCCCCGACGTGCGTGACGATCGTCGCGCCGACCGTGTCGAAGCGCTGGCCAGGGCGCTCGGAGTCGAGACGGCGAAGGTGCGAGCCGCCGTCGACAAGCTCGGCGCCGAGCATGAAGCCGCGAAAGGCGCACGGAGGAAGGCGTTGACCGCTGCGCTGGCCAGGAAGTTGAACCTGGACGCAGCCAAGGTCGAGGAGGCGCTCGATTCTGTTCGGTTCGGAATGGGCAGGCACGGCGGCTTCGGCGCCCACCGGGGCGGGCATCGCCATCCCTGACCGCTCGTCGCGCTGACGTCCCGCAACTCGGTGCAGGGACGTCAGGCCGGGTCGGCGGCGGCGACCTCTCGCAGGATCCCGATCATCGCATGGGCCGCGGGCGCCCGGAATTGCGGCGCGTGCACCGCAGCCATGACTTCACGGACAACCGGGACCCTGAGCGGCACGAGCGTCACCCCGGGGACCGAGAAGCGCAGTGCGAGCCGGGGGATGAGGGCCACGCCGACGCCTGCCGCCACGAGCTGCTGCACCGTCTCGTACTCGTCGCTCTCAAAGGCGACGCGCGGGATGAAGCCGGCCCGACCGCATGCCCGCAACAACAGCCGCCGGGCCTCCGAGGTGGTCGGCACATCGACCCAGGTCTCGCTCGCGAGCTCTTCCAGCGCCAGCTCCGCACGAGTGGCGAGTGGGTGAGCGCTGGGCAGCACGGCGCACAGCGGGTCTTCGAGCAGCGTGACCACCTCGATGGAGTCGTTGGGCCGCTGCTCGGCATCCGCGGTGATGATCAGGTCCACGTCGCCGGCTCGCAGCGCCGCCATCGCCGCGTCCGGATCGGCTTGGATCAGCGTGATGGACACATCGGGATGGCGCGCGCGGAAATCGGCGATCGCGCGCGGCAGGATCGTCGCGCCGGCTGTGGCGAACGACGCGAGCTGCAGGCGCCCCGCACTCAGACCGATCACCGCGGCCACGGACGCTTCGGCGGCCTTGAGCGTGGCCAGGATCGGCCGGGTCTGATCGACGAGGAGCTGCCCGGTGGCCGTCAGTCGCACGCCGCGCGGGCCGCGATGAAGCACGCGCACGCCGATCTCGCGCTCGAGCGCGACGATCTGCTGCGACACGGCGGACGGCGTGTAGGAAAGTGAGTCGGCTGCCGCGCTCAGCGTCGTGTGATCGGCGACGGCACACAGGACACGAAGGCGCCGCACGTCGAGCATGAAGCGGAGCTTACGGACGGGTGCAAGGATCGGACTGGCGTTGCGGGCACGCAGAGGGGAAGGTGGCTTCCATGAGGATCACGGCGGTCACCACCGAGCGTTTCGACCTCCCGCTCGATCCTCCGTTCCGGGCCGCCTGGGATCCGACGCCACGGACGCACTTCGAGGCGACGATCGTGCGGGTCCACACGGACGAAGGGCTCGTCGGCATCGGCAGCGGTGACTCACTGGAAGGCTTCGCGCCGTACGAGGGACTGTTCGTAGGTCAGGACCCGCTGAGCATCGCCCGGCACGTCCGGGCGCTCGAGACCATCGAGTTTCACGCGGGGCGCTGCTGGCCCGTGGAGGCCGCTCTGTGGGACATCGCCGGGCAGGCGCTCGGCGTCCCCTGCGCGACGTTGCTCGGCGGCGCCACCGACCGGCTGCCCGCTTACGCGTCGCTCGGCGAGCTGCGCTCCCCCGGCGAGCGTGCCGAGCAGGCGACGGCGCTGCGTGAACTGGGCTTCAGGGCGCTCAAGATCCGCGTCGCTCGCGATCGCGTGCAGGAGGGAGTCGCCGTGGTCGCGGCGGTGAGAGCCGCGGTCGGCGACAGCATGGAGATCCTCGTCGACCTCAACCAGTGGTGGCGGATGCCGGGCGACGTCGCACCCGGGCTCGCCCCCCAGGCCGCCCGGCGGGTGATCGAGCGCCTCGCCGAGCAAGACGTGCTGTGGGTCGAGGAGCCGCTGCCGGGTGCGGACCTGAGCGGGATGCGGACCCTGCGCGAACAGACCGGCGTGCAGATCGCGGGCGGCGAGATGGCGCGCAATTTCGACGAGTTGCTGAGCGCGCACGAGGAGGATGCCCTGGACGTCTTCCAGCCGGATGTCGTGCTCGCCCTCGGGATGTCGAGGGCGCGCACGCTGGCGGAGCTGCTGCTGCACCGCAACCGGCGCTTCACGCCGCACACCTGGACCAACGGCCTCGGGCTGCTGGCCAACCTGCACGTCGTGTGCGGCGTCGGCGGCGGACCGTTCGTCGAGTTCCCTTTCGACCCGCCGGGCTGGACGCCGGAGCGGCGCGACTTCATGCTGGCGGAGCCGATCTGGATCGATTCCGACGGCTGCCTGGCTATTCCGGACCGACCCGGGCTCGGCGCCCTGCTCGACGAGGATGCGATCGCAGGCCTCCGGGTCGGGCACGAGGTGACCGCATGAGCCAGACCGCCGAGACCACGTCCTGGGTGCACGCCGCCGAGTCGCTCGACCCCCGGACCGAGGCCTTCGTGGACGGCGCGTTCGTCCCGGCTGCGAGCGGCGCCACGTTCGTCGACGAAAGCCCGCGCGACGGCCGCAAGGTGGCCGATGTCGCCCGTGGCGATGGCGAGGACGTCGCCCGGGCGGTGCGAGCTGCGCGACGGGCGTTCGACGCCGGCCCCTGGAGTGAGGCGGCGCCGCGCGAGCGGCGAGCGGTGCTATTACGCCTGGCCGATCTCATGGAGGCACGGATCGAGGACCTTGCCCTGCTCGAGTCCGTGGACGGGGGAAAGCCGATCGGCGACGCCCTGCGCGTGGACGTTCCCAACGCCATCGCCTGCGTGCGGTGGTACGCGGAGGCCATCGACAAGCTCTACGGCGAGATCGCCCCGACCGGCCGGGACGCGCTCGCGCTCGTCGACCGCGAGCCGCTCGGCGTGATCGGCGCCGTGGTGCCATGGAACTACCCGCTGATCATCACCGCGTGGAAGCTCGCGCCGGCTCTGGCAACGGGCAACAGCGTGGTGCTCAAGCCGGCGGAGCAGTCACCGTTGTCGGCGCTCCTGCTGGCCGAGCTGGCGGCGGAGGCCGGCCTGCCCGACGGCGTCCTCAACGTCGTTCCGGGTTTCGGCGCCGAGGCAGGGGAGGCGCTGGGCCGCCACGCCGACGTGGACAAGATCGCCTTCACCGGCTCGGTCGAGATCGGGCGCCGCTTCCTCGTCTACGCGGGTGAGTCCAACGGCAAGCAGGTGTCCCTCGAGCTCGGCGGGAAGAGCCCGCAGGTCGTCCTGGCGGACGCACCCGACCTCGATGCGGCGGCGAGCGCCATCGCGTGGAGCATCTTCTACAACGCGGGCCAGACCTGCCATGCCGGCTCCCGGCTGGTGGTCGAGGGCTCCATCCGCGAGGAGCTGGTGGAGCGGATCGTGGCCGTGTCGACAGAGCTCCAACCGGGCGATCCGCTCGACCCGGCCACCACGGTGGGCAGCCTCATCGGCGAGGAGCCGCTCACCCGGATCCTCGAGTACGTCGACCGCGCGCGCGGCGACGGTGCTCGGGTCGCCTGCGGCGGCGAGCGGGCCCATCCCGTGCCCGGCGGCAGCTATCTGCAGCCGACCGTGCTCGACGGCGTGGCGGCGGAGTCGGAGGTGGTGCGCGAGGAGATCTTCGGCCCGGTTCTCGCCGTCCAGGAGGCCGCCGACCCGGAGGATGCCGTGCGGCTGGCGAACGCGACGGAATACGGATTGGCCGCTTCGATCTGGACACGCGACGTCACGACCGCCGGAAGGATCGCCCGGCGGCTGCGGGCGGGAACCGTCTGGGTGAACACCTACGACGCGGGCGACGTGACCACGCCCTTCGGCGGCATGAAGGCCTCCGGCCACGGTCGCGACCGCTCGCTGCACGCACTCGAGCACTACACCCAACTCAAGACGACCTGGATCTCGCTGACATGACGACGCGCGTGGGTTTCATCGGGCTCGGCCACATGGGGGGGCCGATGTGCGCCCGTGTCGTCGGGGCCGGCTTCGACGTGACGGCCTTTGACCTTTCACCCGCGGCGCTCGCGCTCGCGGTGCTGGGCGGCGCCGAGGCGGCGGAGTCGGCGGCGGAGTGCGCTGCCGCCGCCGACGTGCTCATCACCATGCTTCCGGGCCCGCCTCAGGTCGAGGATGTGCTGCTCGGCTCGGGCGGGGCGCTCGCGGCGATGCGGAAGGGCTCGCTGGCCGTCGATATGAGCACCAGCTCCACCGAGCTCGGGCGGCGGGTGCTCGAGGCCGCGGCCGTCCGGGGAGTCGCCTTCCTCGACGCGCCGGTGGCCGACGCCCTCAAGGCCAGCGAAGGGGACCTGCACATCTTCGTGGGCGGCGAGGAAGCCGACGTGGCCGTCGCTCGCCCAGTCCTCGAGGCCATGGGCAAGCCCCATCGGGTCGTGCACGTCGGGCCGCACGGCGCCGGCTACACCGTGAAGCTGTTGGTCAATCTGCAGTGGTTCGTGCACGCCGCGGTCGCCGCTGAGGCGCTTGCCGTGGGGGTGCGGTCCGGGATCGACGCGGACACCCTGTACGCCGCCTTTGCAGCCGGTCCCGCCCGCTCCTCGTTTTTGGAGAACGAGGCGCTCGAAGTGCTTCGCGACGGCGAGTACGGGGAGCGATTCCCGCTCGGATTGGTCACCAAGGATCTTGGGCTGGCGCTCGATCTGGCCCGGGAGACCGGTGTGCGGACCGAGCTGTCAGGCGTCACCCAAGGGCTCTACGACCAGGCGCTCGACAAGTACGGCAGCACGGCGGGGGAGATGGCGGTGGTCCGTCTCTATGAGGATCTGGCGGGGACGCCGCTGCGCCTTCGGGAAGCCAATGGCCGTTGACGTCGCTCTGCGCATCCCGCCCCGGCCCGAGATGGTCCTCGGAGCGGGAGCCCTTGACGATCTCGCCGACCTCGTAGGGCGGCTTGGCCGGGACGCGGCCTTCGTCGTGACGGATCGCGGACTCGTCGCCGCCGGGGTGGTCCAGAAGGTGGTCGGCCACCTCGAAGCCGCCGGCGTTCGCGCCGAGGTCTACGACGGTGTCGGAGCCAATCCGTGCGCCCGTGACGTCCTAGCGGGCTCGGCGGCTCTCCGGTCCTTCGGCGACGCAGCGGTCGTGGCGGTGGGAGGCGGGTCACCGATGGACGCGGCGAAGGCCATCGCCCTCCACGCGGTCAACGACCGGCCCTTGGAGGCGCTCGACCACCGGGCGCGCGGTCTCGTGCCCGCCGATCCCCTCATCGGCGTGCCGACGACCGCGGGCACGGGATCCGAGACCAACGCGTTCGGCGTCATCGACGATCCGATCGCGCGGCGCAAGCGCTACATCGGGGACTCGTCCGCGCTGCCCCGCTTCGCGTTGCTCGATCCCAACCTCTCGGTGACGGCGCCGCCGCGGGTCACCGCCGCCTGCGGGATCGACGTCCTCGCCCACGCAATGGAGTCGGTGC
>JACCYI010000114.1 GCA_013696535.1 Solirubrobacterales bacterium | reverse complement strand
ATCGCGGCCCGCGCCGGCTCCGAGCACCCCCCGCCCGAGGGCCGCAAGCTCGCCGCGGGACGGGCGCACCGCGCGCGGACCGCCCGGGGTCGAGCCGCCGAGCACCAGCCCGCGCACCCGCTCCGGGAATCGGATCGCCATCTCCTGGGCGATCATGCCTCCCATGGAGAGCCCGTAGACGTGCGCGCTGGACACGCCTGCGGCGTCCAGGACGCGCACCGCATCGCCCGCGAGCTCCGGGATCGACACGGGTCTGAGGGGCGCGGCAGAGCGCCCGGCGCCCCGGTTGTCGAACGTGATGCAGTCGAAGCGGTCCTCATAGAGCGGGAGGATCGGATCAAAGACGGCGGCCGAGATCGTGAAGCCGGTGATCCACAGCAACGGCTCGCCGTCCGGGTTGCCCGTGCGCCCGTAGTGCAAGCGCGGGCCGCCGCCTGCGTAGGGCACTACGACTCGAGGACGTAGGTGCCCGGCGCCGAACCGAGCGGTTCGTGGCGGCGCCCGCCGAGCCGCTTGGGCGCTGAGCGCTCGTCACCCGACCGTTCGCCGAGCCATGCGCTCCAGTCCGTCCACCAGGTGCCACGCCTGGTATCGGCCTCGGCGATCCATTTCTCCGGGTCCGCGGGGTTGTTCGCGCCGACCTGGAAGGACGCCTTCTCGTTCGTCGGCGGGTTGACCATCGCGGCGATGTGGCCGCTCGTCGAGAGCACGAAGCGCGGCTCGGAGCCGAGCAGCTGGGTGGTGCGATACGCGTTCTGCCACGGCGTGATGTGGTCCGCGATACCGGCGACCAGGTAGGTGTCCACCGTGATCGCACTGAGGTCGACCGGCGTGCCCAGGACGGTGGCGGCGCCGGGCTCGACGAGTGAATTCTCGAGCGACAGCATCATGAAGTCCCGGTGCAGCGCGGCGGGCATGCGCGTCGTGTCGGCGTTCCAGTAGAGGACGTCGAATGCGGGCGGGTCCTTGCCGAGCAGGTAGTTGTTGACCCAGTAGTTCCAGATCAGGTCGTTGGGGCGCAGCCAGGCGAAGACGCCGGCCAGCGCGCGACCGTCCAGATAGCCCTTTCGGGCGGACTGGGCGACGGCCATCGCCGCCACTCCCGGGTCCACGAAGGCTCCCGTCGTCCCGGCTCGCTCGTTGTCGATCACGCAGACCCCGAGCGTCATGCCCGCGATCCGCTCCTGCTCGTCCGTGGCCGCCAGGTGGGCCACCGCGCAGGACAGCACGATGCCCCCGGCGCACAGGCCCAGCACATGCGTCGACTCGCTTCCGGTGATCGTCTCCACGGCGTCCAGCGCATCGATGACGGCCTGCGCGTAGGTGTCCAGGCTCCAGCCCGCGTGGCGCTCGTCCGGATTGCGCCAGGAGATCGCGAAGGTCTGCTGGCCGTCGCGGACCAGGTGCTCGACCATCGAGCGCTCGGGCGCGAGGTCGGTCACGTAGTACTTGTTGATCATCGGCGGGGTCACGAGCAGCGGACGGTCTCGGACCTTGCCGGTCTGCGGCTTGTACTGCAGGAGCTCGAAGACCGGCGTGCGCAGTACGACCTCCCCCGGGGTGACCGCAAGGTCCTCGCCCACCGTGAACGCCGACTTGTCGACCATGGACGGGACACGCGGAGGCGACGACATGTCGCGGACGAAGTGGCCTGCGCCGCGCACGAAGTTGCGCCCGCCCGTGTCGACCACCGCCTTGAGGACGGCCGGGTTCGTGACCGGGAAGTTGCTGGGCGACAGGGCGTCGATGACGTTCTCCACCGCGAAGCGCACGCGCCGCTCCGCGCGCCAGCCGGCACCGGCGTCCTGCACCAGGGTGTCGACGGTCTTGCCCGTGGCCAGGTATCCCTGCGCGAGACGGCGGAACGCGAAGTTCTCGGTCCAGCCCGGATCCTTGAAGCGCCGGTCGCCCTTGTCGGGCGCGACGTCCGACCGTCCGACGGTGACCTTGGCCAGCTCGGCGGCCAGGCCGGCGCCGCGCCGGACGACCTTGTCGGGCCGTATCGCGAGCCGGGCGGCCACCTCGATCCCGGCGCGCCCGGGGAGCCAGCGCCGCGCGGGCCCCACCGCGGCGTCGGTCAGCAGGACATCGAGCGCCCCGCCCGTCTCGCCCGAGTGCTCGTCGCCGGCCACTCGCCTGCACTTACCCGTCGCGTGACGCGCCAAACGGCGGTGCCGACCCTGGGTGGTCGATGCCATCCTTCGTGGAATGCCGGCCGAGCCTGACGCCTGGTCGCGATGGCTGCTCGAACGACGTGATGCGGGCGACGCCCGGCAGCGCGAGGTCACGCTCGAGCACCTCGCTCCGATCCGCAACCGGATCCTCCACTATGCGGGACCGCTCGAGGGCTTGACCCTTCTGGACGTCGGCAGCGGTGACGGCCTGGTCGGTCTGGAGGCGCTGGAGAGGGTGGGAGCGCGTGGCAGCGTGATCTTCTCCGAGATCTCGGCCCCCCTGCTCGAGCAGAGCCGCAGCGCCGTCGCCGCTCGCGGACTGCTCGACCGCGCCCGGTTCGTGACCACGCGTGCGGAAGATCTGGCCGAGATCGGCGCCCGCTCGATCGACGTCGCCACCACCCGGTCTGTGCTGATCTACGTCGCCGACAAGGCGAGGGCACTCGCCGAACTGCATCGCGTGCTGCGTCCGGGAGGACGGATCTCACTCTTCGAGCCCATCAACCGGCTCACGTTCCCCGAGCCCACCGACCGCTTCTGGGGCTACGAAGTGGGCCCGGTCTCCGACTTGGCCGACAAGGTCAAGGCGACGTTCGACGAGCTGGAGGATCCTGCCGCCGCAGCGATGCTCGACTTCGATGACCGAGACCTCGCGCGCCTGGCCGAAGGTGCCGGCTTCGAGCGGGTCCACCTCGAATGCCACATCGACGTCGAGCCCGGCTCGCTCGCGCGTTCGATCAGCTACGAGGCGATGCTCGACACGTCTCCCAACCCGCTGGCGCCGACGGTCCGCGAAGCCATCGCCGCGGCACTGACCGAACCGGAGCGAGCCCGTTTTCTGTCACACCTCGAGAAATCGGTGGTGGAGGGCCGGCCGATCCGGCGCTCCGCCGTCGCCTATCTGGTCGCCCTTAAGCACGGATGACCCTGTCGGCCGGGGGGCTGCGGGCGAGGGCCTAGCCTCGGTGACTCATGCGCACGCTCGTAGTTTCCGATCTCCACCTCGGCTCGGCGCTCGGACGTGACGTGCTGCGCCGGCCGGTCGCCCTCGACGCCCTCCAGGCGGCGGTGTCGGGCGTCGACCGGCTCGTGCTGCTCGGCGACGTGGTCGAGCTGCTCGAAGGGCGCCCGCGTCGTGCCTTTGACCGCGCTCATCACCCCCTGCGGGTCCTGGGGGAAACCCTGGGCCGCGGCCGCGAGGTGCTGATCGTGCCAGGCAATCATGATCACGTCCTGGTCAGGCCCTTCCTGCGCGAGCGGCGGGCTGCCGGAAGAGCCCTCGGGATCGCCACGCGCGTTCCGGCCCGCAGCTCTGCGGCGCTTGAAGCCCTGGTCGCCAGCCTGCGGCCCGCACGGGTCCGGGTGCAGTACCCGGGCGCGTGGCTCGGTCCGGGGATCTATGCGACCCACGGCCACTACGTCGACCGGCAGCTGTTCCCGCGGGCCCGTGGGGTCGTCGCACGCGGACCGTTCGCCGTCCTCCCAGACCGCGGCGCGACGCCCGACGAGTACGAGCGCACGGGCGGACCCTCGATCGACACCCTCAGCTCCGTCGTCTCTCAGGACCTTCCCGACGGCCTGACCGAAGGCATCGACCGAGCGGCCGGCGCGTTGCGCCGAGCCACCATCGCCGCGGTCCCGCTGGCCGCTCAGTTCCTGCGCAGCCAGGGACTCGCCCCGCTCACCGCCGGCGTCCTGGGAATGCAGTTCCGTCGCGCTGCCCTGCCGGCCATGTCGGCGGTGTTGCAGTCGCTCGGTATCCGCGCCCGACACGTCCTCTTCGGGCATGTGCACCGAACGGGACCGCTGGCGGATGACGATCTCGCGGAATGGCGCCCTGAGGGTCGCGGACCGCGGCTGCACAACAGCGGCTCGTGGGTGTTCGAGCCGCTGCTGCTGGCCGGCGCCGAGCCGCCCCACCCCTACTGGCCGGGTGGCGCGGTCCTGCTCGAGCCCGGGGCCGCGCCCCGGACGCTGACCCTGCTCGACGACGCCTCCCCCTCGGCGCTCTAGCGCCGATCTGCGGACCGGCTCAACCGGCCCCCTCCGTCTCCACCTCCTCCGCCGGCTCGTCACCCGGGGCCGGCTCCGGTGACGGCCTGTCGCCGGCGCTGATCTTCTCGGCGTTGGCGAGCTTGCGCTTGAGGTCTGCGTGCATGTCGGCGGGATCGTCGAGCTCGGGGCTCGGCGGCGCGGGCACGTCGGGCCGCGCCTGCCTCGCGGCCGGGCTCGACGGCTTGTAGATCCGCGGGTCCGGCGGGCGGACCGCGTACGGCGTGAGGTCTGGCTTGTCGGTGAACGAATCCAGCAGGCTGGTGGAAGCGGCGTCGAACTGGTTGAGGAAGAGCGTTCCGGTCAGCAGGTTGATCGTCTTGATGATCGACATGATCGAGGTGTGCTCGCGCGTCAGGTAGCCGTGCTTGACCCACGGGCTGATGACGAGCATCACCGTGCGGTGCGCGTCGACGGTGTCCGTGCCGTCCTGGGCGTCGTCTTCGGTTACGACGATCGCCGTGTCGCGCCACCAACGGGAGTGACTCAGCGTGTCGACCAGTCGTCCCAGCGCGAGGTCGTTGTCCGTGATGTACGAGGCCCGGGAGGGGTAGCCGCGTGCGGCGTTGGGTCCCGCCCCGTGGTCGTTGGGCAGGTAGACGTTCATGAACTGCGGAAGCGCTTCGCCGCCGGGCCCGAAGCGCGTCTCGAGCTCACGCTCGAACTCGTCCTCGCGGTACTGGTCGGAGATGTTCGTGTTGTAGGTCGGGAAGTTGCGGTCCGTGTTTCGAAACAGCGCGTCGGGCATCGGGATGTTGAGCGGCAGGCGCGCTCCGGTGGGTTCCAGTCCCGGCCCCTCCCGGATCCCCGACAGCTCGAAGCCCTCGCCGTAGTTGCGGAAGCTGGTGCCGCTGCGGTCGAAGTTCTCCCAGATCGAGCCGGCCTCCGGGTAGTCCTCCGGCGACAGCGACGAGTTGGACTCAAAGAAGGCACGGCGCCCCGGCGCGGCGTCGGCGGACAGGTCCTCGCGGTAATCCTGGCGCCCTCCGTAGCTTGCGTTCGTGCTCGTCTCGACGTACTCGTCGGGTGCCACCCCGACGAGCCAGCGATGGCCGTCGGCCGAGACGTCCGAATCGACGTAGGCGTTGTCCGAGACCGCGAACTGTCTCGCGAGCGCGTGGTGGTTGGGCGTTGCGTCGACGTCCTCGGCGGTCGTGCCGTCGCCGTAGACGACCGTCGTCTTCTCGCCGTAGCCCACGCCGGGCTGGTTGGCGACGGCGGGATCGCCGTTGACCCGGCGCCCACCGATGGTTCCGAGGTCGCCGAGGACCTGATCGAAGGTGCGGTTCTCCTTCGTGACGAAGATGACGTGCTTGATCGGGGACTCGACGGGTCGGGTGCGCCGGTACGGGCGCCCGTTGAAGCCGTTGTTGCGCAGCACCTCGGCCGTCCAGCGCCGCAACTGCCGGCGCCCCCGGCGGCTGCGCGGATCGGGCAGCTCGACACGCGTCACCGAGCCGTGCATGAGGCTGCCGATGTATTGATCCCCGCGCGAGGCGTCGTAACCCGGCCCGGCGTTGGGTCCGGAGCCGAAGCCCTTGGCGTTGGCGACGTACAGGCGCCGACCGTCGGGCGCGACGGCAATCTTGGCCGGGAACCAGCCCACGGGGATGTGACCGAGCACGCGGCGTGTGCGCACGTCGATCGCGGCGACCGCGTTGATGCCCGATTCCGCGACGTACAGCGTGCGCTTGTCCGGCGACAACGCATTGCCGAACGGCATCACGCCGCGCAGGTTGCCGAGGCGGCGCGTCGGCTGCAGGGCGATGGTGTCGACGAGCCGGCGCCCGTCGGCATCAACGACCGCGATGGTGTCGGAGTTGTTGTTGCTGACGTAGACGTGGCGCCCGTCGGTGGAGACGGAATTCGGGCTCGATCCGCCGACGGCGGGCACGCCCTCCACCGGCTCCCCGACCAGCGGGCCCGTCTTCACCGCCCCGAGCCGATCGCCGGTCTTCAGATCGAGGGTCCAGAGCGAGAAGCTGCGCTCGTCGTTCGGGTCGCCGAGGCCGGGAACCCGGATGCCGAAGGCCACCGTGCCGTCGCGGGCCTCGGGTGTGAAGGCGCCGAACGCGGGAAACGGCAGCGCCGTCGCGGTGACGTTCTTGGTGTCGAAGCCCTCGACGTAGCTGTACTCGAACACGCCGACGTTCGCGACGTAGGCGCGGCGACCGTCGGGCGAGAGCTCGAGCCCGAACGGATACCGGCCGGTCCGCAGGACGCTGGTCACCGTGCCGGTGGCGACGTCGGCGGCGACGAGCCGGAAGTTCGCCTGGTCGAGCGCGTACAGGGTGCGGCCGTCAGGGGACAGGCGGATGTCGCCGATGTAGCCGTCCTTCCAGGCGCGGCCGCCAAATGGGACGTTGAGGTTGATCGTCCGCAGCTTCGCGCCGGATCGCGCGTCGAGTTCGAAGATCGTCCCGTCGTTGCCCCCGGAGACATAGAGGCTCTTGCCGTCGGGCGAGTAGGCAAGGCCCATGAAGACCGCGTTGATGATCCCGCTGTCGCCGGCGTTGCCGGGCGGGATCTGACGAACGCTCGGCTCGATCCGGTGGTCTCGACCAGCGAAACCGAGAACGGCTTGATCCCGCTGTTGGCGGTCGCGACCGTCCCGCCGTCGGGAGAGAGCTCGAGCCCGAACGGATGAGGCGCCACCTCGACCGTCGTACCCGCCGGATCGATCAGGCGACCGTTCGGGATCACGGTCGTACCCTCGCGATCGATGCTTGCGGGCCGCTCCCCGGCCGGCGCCTTGAAGGCCTCCGTCCCCTTCAACCGCCGCACCCAGTCGTCGTCGCCGCGGGCGGCGGGCGCTGCCACGAGGACCGTCGCAACTCCCACCATCAGGACCTTCAGCGGTCGGCCTGCGAACATCGGCATCTCCCAACAAACGGACAACCGGACGTAGAGCGGGCCCTCCCCCGGACCGTGTCGCAGCAGGTGAACTCTCGGTGATCAGGAGTTGCCCAGCGGAAGCGGCGATGCCGGCTTGAGCTCCTCGAGGCGCAGAAGCGTGGTCATGCGCTGCCCGCCGCGGGTGGAGAGCTTCATGAAGACGCTCTGAAGGTCGGCGACGTCGCGTGCCACGACCATGAGCATGGCGTCCGTCTCCCCCGCAACCCAGTCGGCCGCGATGATCTGTTCGGTCCCGCGCACGGCTTCCTCGAAGCGGCGATTGGCCGTCTCGTCGTGGCGGGCGAGCGTGACGGCGACGTAGACCTGAAGGGGGAAGCCGGCGGCAGTCGAGTCCAGACGGGCGCTGATGCTTCGGATGACGCCCGACTCCTTGAGCCGGCGGACGCGGTGGAGGGTCGCCGCCGGCGAGAGGCCCACGATCCGTGCGAGCTCGACGTTCGGCCGGTCCGCGTCCTCTTGCAGCTCGGTCAGCAGCCGAACGTCAATTTCGTCAAGCGTTACGGGCATTTGACAAAATATTGTTTCGTCATTAGACGCAACTGTCAAATCCTACTGGGATAAGACAACTTTTCACTCACAATGTGGTCATGTCCGACCGCCGTTCAGCTCTCGCCGCCCTGGTCACCGCCGGCCTGCTCTGGGGCCTCACCGTCCCGCTGTCGAAGTTGGCACTCGAATGGCTCGATCCGGCCGGGCTCACCGTGGTCCGCTTCTCGTTCGCCGCGCTTCCACTGGCGCTCCTGACCCGGCGCGGGCTGCGTCGCGCGTTCTCTCTCCCGGTCGTGGCCTGGGGCGCCGGCGGCTATGGCCTTGTGATCATTGTCCAGAATCTGGGCATCGGGCAGACCAGCGTCTCCCACGCGGCGCTGATCGTCGGTGCGGCACCGGTTCTCGTGGCGCTGCTCAACGCGGCGCTCGGGCGGGGGACTTCGGGACTGGTGGCCTGGACGGGCTTCGGCCTCGCGCTGGCAGGCGTGGCGCTCGTCGCTGGAGGAGGCGGCGACGACGCGACGCTCGAGGGCGACCTGTTCGTGCTGCTCTCCGTGGCCGGCTCCGCCGCTTTCATCGTGGCTCAGCCGCGGCTGCTCGCCGGTCGCGATCCGGCGTCGGTCACGGCCGTGCAGCTCGGGGCGGGGGCGGTCATCGCTCTGCCGATCGCCTTGGCCTTCGAGGGCCTGCCCTCGTCGCTGCCCGGGACCACGCCGCTGGCCGCCGCATTCGCGCTCGCCTTCGCGGGCACGCTCTTGCCCTTCGTCCTCTTCGCCCTTGGGCAGGCGCGTGTCACGCCCGAGCTCGCCGGGGCCTTCGTCAATCTGGAGCCTCTGGTCGGCGGGGCGGTGGGCGCGCTGGCCTTCCACGATGCCTTCGGCGGGCTTCAGCTCCTGGGCGCGACGGCGATCCTGGCCGGCATCGCGCTGAGTGCCGCTCCTCGCCGTACGCGGCCCGGCACTACCGTCGGCGGCCGCGACGGCGGCCGTGGGCGGACGCGACCGCCGCGCACAGCTCGTCACGTAC
>JACCYI010000108.1 GCA_013696535.1 Solirubrobacterales bacterium | reverse complement strand
CGTCCATCGTGCACGACGCGGGAGCGACCCTCTACTACGACGGCGCCAACTTGAATGCCGTCATGGGCATCTCGAGGCCGGGCGACATGGGCTTCGACATCGTCCACTACAACCTGCACAAGACCTTCACCCAGCCGCATGGGGGCGGCGGCCCCGGTGCTGGACCGATCGCGGTCTCTGATCGCATCGAGCCGTATCTGCCGCGGCCTCAGGTGGTCCGTGTGACGTCGCCCACGGGACGAGCCCATGCGACGTCCGGCCGGACGACATCAGGCTCTCCCGAGGCCAACGGTGGCGACCAGGTCATCTATCACCTCGACTACGACCGCCCGAAGTCGATCGGGCGCCTGCGAGGCTTTCAGGGCAACTACGGCGTCTTCGTGCGCTCCTACGCCTACATTCTCTCCTTGGGAGGCGACGGGCTGCGCGAGGCGTCAGAGACCGCGGTTCTCAATGCCAACTACCTGCTGGCGCGGCTCAAGGAGAAGGGCGTGGCCGAGTACCTGCCCGTCGCCTACGATCGCCTGTGCATGCACGAGTTCGTGCTGTCAGGCGAAGCGATGAAGAAGGATCTCGGGCTGCGCACCCTGGACCTGGCCAAACGGCTGCTGGACTTCGGCTTCCATCCCCCGACGGTCTACTTCCCGCTGCTGGTCGACGAGGCGCTCCTGATCGAGCCGACCGAAACGGAGACCAAGGAGACACTCGACGCCTTTGCGGACGTGGTCGCCGAGATCCTCCGCGAGGCCGCCGACGATCCCGAGATCGCTCGCGGCGCGCCCTACACCACGCCGGTCCGTCGTCTCGACGAAGCCGGCGCAGCCAAGCGCCCGGTCATCCGCCAGGCGCTCTAGACGGTCGCCAGCCACGTCGTGAGTACCGTGCCGGAGAGCAGGTGGCCTCACGGCCGCGGCTCGAGCCGGTCGTTCCGGCAGCTCGTGAGGGCGTTCACGGGGTTGCAGCGGACGGGGACGCCGCCCGGGAGGCGCGCCACGAAGTCCGAGTCATAGCGGGCGCTCATGCCGACCTGGGGGAAGTCGGTCGAGACGAGTTGTGCGCCGCTCGAGAGCGCGGCGTCCAGCTGCGTGGTGTCTCCCGAGGTCACGGTCTGCAGTGGGAGGTCGGACCTGGTGCGAACCAGGTATCCGGCTCGCACCAGGTCCTGGATCTGTTGGGTGTTGGCGCCGAGCGGGTCGTTGCGCTTGAGGAACGCGGCGTCGGGACTACCAGGAACGGCATTCGTGAAGATCACGCGGCCCTGCAAGCTCGGCCGGCCGGCGGTGTACGCCTCGCGGATCGGGTTCGGCTTGGAGCCGGCCAGCGGCTCGTTGTCGAGCAGGAAGACCACCTTGCCGCGGCTGCGCCGAAGCGTCGGCCACCCCCTGCGCAGGACGGACTCCTCGAGGGTCAGCCCGCGCCGGCGCACGTCGTCGGGCGTGATCATGTCCTCCTCACCGAACACGGAACGGATCTCTGCGTCGAGCGAGTCCAATGCGCCGCCGTCCCACGGGGGTGACGCCGCGCCGCCGCCCTGCACCACTTCAGGGATCGACTGCTTGAGCTCGAGCATGATCAGCAGCGGAACGTGGTCAGGATGGTCTTTGGACCAGTCACGCACCTGCTCGAGGCAGGAGACGAAGCGGACGCACGTCGTGTTGTAGTCGAGGTCGGCCACGTGGAACGTCTTGATCCCGGGCTGCAACCAGGCCGGGTCGGGAAGGGGTCCGAGGCCGAGCTTCCTGCGAACCAGCGGCTCTGAGTACAGACCGCCCTGTGGGTCGGGGAACAGATCGAGCTCGACGCCACGGACGTCCTGCTGCTCGAATTGGTTTGTGAGCGATGCATGGCTGTAGGCGAGGAACTGGGCGTAATCGCCCGGTTTGCGGATGAGCTGGTCGTAAGTCGCCTGCTCGAGGGGTGAGATCTCCCGGTGGTAGGAGTTGTGAGTGCCGATCACCTGGGTCTCGTTCATGCGGACCGGTGCGCCCCGGGACGCCCCGAGGGCCGGCGCGCCGGCCGCGGACGCCAGCAGCACCGCGAAGAGCACAAACAAGACACGACGGTGCGACATGGTCAGCCTCCTGGGTCTCCAACACGAACGGCAGATCACAGTGAACCGCCGGCCGCGACGCCGGGTGTATCGCTCGCGTGAACGGGACCCGAATATCCTGCGTCGCCGTGCGCATCTTCTCCGGCATCCAGCCCACGGGCCGAAAGCATCTCGGCAACTACATCGGGGCAATCCGCCATTACGTCGCGGGGCAGGACCGCGGCGACCCGGCCATCTACTGCATCGTCGACCTGCACGCGACCACGCTGCCATACGACCCGTCGGAGCTGCGCGAGCGCTCGTACGACACCGCCGCGCTGCTGCTCGCCGCAGGCCTCGATCCGAGCCGCTGCCTGCTCTTCCGCCAGGGCGACGTCGCCGAGCACACGGAGCTGTGCTGGCTGCTGTGCTCCGTCACCGCGCTGGGCGAGCTCAATCGCATGCACCAGTTCCGTGACAAGGCGATGGCCTCCCAACGCGATCTCGTGGCCGCCGGCCTGCTCTTTTATCCCGTCCTGCAGTCTGCCGACGTACTGGCCTACCGCGCCCACGAGGTGCCGGTGGGCGAGGACCAGCGCGAGCATCTCGAGCTGATGCGGACGGTCGCCCAGCGCTTCAACGCGCGATTCGGAGAGACCCTGGTGGTGCCTGAGCACCGCATTCCGGCCGTCGGCGCGCGGATCATGGATCTACAGTCCCCTGAACGCAAGATGTCGACCACGGGCGGAACCGAAGACGGCACGGTGTTCGTCCTCGACGAGCCGGCGGCGGTTCGCAAGAAGTTCCGCCGGGCGGTGACAGACTCAGGCTCAGAAGTGCGCCGCGGAGCCGACAAGCCGGGGGTCACGAACCTGATCGACGTTCTCGCGGCGATCCGCGAGATCACGCCGCAAGCCGTCGAAGAGGAGCACGCCGGCTCTCGCTACGGCGACTTCAAGGGCGCGGTGGCAGAGGCCGTCATCGAGCACCTGGGACCTGTGCGCGAGCGCTACGCCGATCTGCGTCGGGACGAGAAGGCGCTCGAGGAGGTGTTTGCCGCGGGCGCCGAGCGCGCCCGCGGACTCGCCGGCCCCACCTTGTCAGACGTCCGCGAAGCGATGGGAGTCGGCGTGCCGCGCGGTGCCGTCAGGGGCTCGGGGTAGGGTCCCGCTCGTGCCAGCCCTCAGTCCGGACCGGCTCGAGCTGGATCTCGATGTCTTCGCGGGCCCGTTCGATCTCCTGCTGTCGCTGATCCTGCGCGAGGAAGTCGATCTGCTCGAAGTCGAGCTCGCGGAAGTGGTTCTCACCTACTTGGACCACCTCGAAGCCCGGGAGCCGCTGGACCTCGAGTCGACCACCGAGTTCCTCGTGCTGATCGCGGCGCTACTCGAGCTCAAGTCGCGGCTCATGCTTCCCGGCGAGGAAATGGAGGAGCTCGACGAGCTCGCGCCGGGGGAGGCCGGCGAGGAGCTGCTCGCCCGCATGCTCGCTCATCTGCGCCACCGCGGTGCCGCCGCTTGGCTCTCCGAGCGCGAGCAGGACTCCCAGGCTTGGATGCACCGCACCGCGCCTCCGCCACTGTCGCTGCGCCGCGCTTCAGAAGCCGGCGCTCGAGCCGTGTTCGCGCCGGAGCTCCTTGGAGAGGCCCTCGGCGGGCTGCTCCGCACCCCAGAGCCGATCGACCTGGCCCACATGGCCGACCCGCGAGTCGCCCTCTCCGAGCGGCTTGCGGTGCTGCGCGGCCTTCTGCGCCGGGGCCGCTTCGCCTTCGACGAGGCTGTCCGGGGAGCCGATCGTATGACGGTGGCGGTCACCGTCTTCGCGCTGCTCGAGCTCTACAAGGGCGGCGAGGCGCGTTGGGAGCAGAGCGAGCCGTTCGGGCCGATCACGGTCACGGCGCAACGGCAGCCGAGCGCGCTCGCCGTGACCGGAATCGCCTCGTGATCGGCCTGACCGAGAAGCTCGAGGCAATGTTGTTCCTGGCCGGGGAGCCGGTCGGCGTCGAGGAGCTCGCGGCCGCGGCCGAGGCGCCCGAGCCGGAGGTGGCCGACGCTCTAGTGGCACTGAGCGCGGTCCTCGAGGGCCGTGGCATCGTGCTGCGTGAGGTTGGGAGCGGCTGGGCACTGAGCTCGCACCCGGGAGCCGAGGACGCCGCCCGCCGCCTTCTGGCACGACCCCGCACCCCGTCGCTCACGCCGGCGCAGGCGGAGACGCTTGCAATCGTCGCCTACCTACAGCCCGTCTCGCGGCCTGAGCTGGCACGTATCCGGGGGATCGCGTCGGAGTCGGCCACCACCGCGCTACTCGAGCGAGGGCTTCTGGAAGAGGCGGGCCGCTCCCAGTTCGGCGCCGTCCTCTACCGCACCACGCTGCTCTTCTTGAAGCTCTTCGGCCTGCGCTCGCTCGACGAGCTGCCCGAGCCGGGGCGCTGGGATGCGACGCCGGAGGAGGAGGCCACGCTGCGTGATCGCCTGTTGCGGGCGGGGGATGTGCGCAACGCCGTCGGCGCTCCCTCGCCTGCGTAGCCGCGGGCTTCGGCCCTCATGAACGTCGACCCCTGCTGGTGAGGAGGGAGGGGCTTTGGGGGGTACCAAGGATCGACGAGAGACGCTGACCGAGATGGGCATTCTCCGTCTCGAAAGTGACAAGCGAAGGCAGGGGGCGAGCTACTTCTCCCTACCCAGCCGGGGTTGACGTTCGCAGCAACGGCGATCGCTTCAGGCCGCCGCCGCCCTCGCCGCGAGCTGCCCGCAGGCTGCGTCGATGTCTCGTCCACGGGTCAACCGGACCGTCGCCCGCAGGCCGTGATCCTCGAGCGCCGCCCGGAACGCCTCGATCGCCTCCGGTGACGAACCCTCGTAGATCGAGCCGGTCGGGTTGTAGGGGATGAGGTTCACCTTGTAGATCCGGGAATCCAGCCGTCCGGCCAGCCCTTGAGCTTGGGTGGGCGAGTCGTTGACCCCGGCGAGCATCAGATATTCGACGAACACCTGGCGCCTGCGGCGCTCGTAGAAGGCCTCGCACGCGGCGAGTACCTCGTCGATCGAGTACCGGTCGTTGACCGGCATGAGCTCGGAGCGCAGAGTGTCCTCGGGTGCGTGCAGGGAGAGCGCGAGCCGGATCGGCAAGTCGCAATCCGTCAGGCGGCGGATGCCCGGGACCCATCCGACGGTGGAGATCCCCGTGCGCCGGTGGGTGATCCCGGTGGCGGGAAGCCGGCGGGATGCGGCCAGCACGCTGTCCAGATTCATCATCGGCTCGCCCATCCCCATGAAGACAAGATGGTCGACCGCCTCGATACGCCTGAAGTGCAGCACCTGGTCGAGGATCTCCGACTGGGTCAGATTGCGCCCGAATTTCATCGCGCCCGTCGCACAGAAGGTGCAGGTGAGCGGGCAACCCGACTGCGAGGAGACGCAGACGGAACGGCGCCCGTCGCGGTAGCGCATCAGGACGGCTTCCACCGCACGGCCGTCTTGGGTGTGGAAGAGCGCCTTGACGGTCCCGTCGGAGGCGTGTGCCTCGTGCTTGAGCTCGAGTGAGGAGAAGGGCACCTCGGCTTTCAACCTTTGACGCAGGGAGGCCGGCAGGTTGGTCATGGCTTCGTAGCCCGAAGCCCCCTGGGCCGCCCAGCGCCACACCTGGCGGGCGCGGTAGGCGGGCTCGCCCGTGGCGTCGAGCGCGGCGTCGAGGCGAGCGAGGTCCATGACGGCACCTATGGTGGCAGCCTCATGCGCCTCGCCAAGTACCTCGCGCACGCCGGCGTCGCCTCTCGGCGCAAAGCCGAGACGGTCATCGCGGCCGGGCGCGTGACGGTGGGCGGCGAGGTCGTGCGCGACCCGGCGCGCGACGTCGTCGACGCAAGCGACGTCCGGGTCGACGGGCGGGAGATCCGCGTAGCCGGTCACACGCGGGTCGTCTACGCGCTCAACAAGCCGGCAGGCGTCGTCTCCACGGCGCGCGATCCCGGTGGTCGGCCGACGGTGGTCGACATGATCGACTCCGACGAACGCCTCTATCCCATCGGTCGCCTGGACGCCGATGCCACCGGGCTCATCCTCCTCACGAACGACGGCGAGCTCGCGCACGGGCTGACTCACCCCTCCTTCGAGGTGCCCAAGACCTATCGGGCGGTCGTCCGCAATCCCCCTGTGCGCGAGCGTTCGCTCGAACTGCTGCGCCACGGGCTCGAGCTCGACGACGGGCCCACCGCCCCGGCGCTGATTCGCAAGATCGCCGCGGGAGAGATCGAGCTCACCATCCACGAAGGTCGAAAGCGCCAGGTCAAGCGGATGTGCGAGGCGATCGGCCACCGCGTCAAGCGGCTTGAGCGCATCGCCTTCGGACCCCTGCGCCTCGGAGGCCTCGCGGAGGGCGGTCACCGCCGCTTGTCCGATGCAGAGGTCGAGCGGCTGCGCCAGGCGACATCGAAGGCCTGATTGAATGCCGCGCCCATGCGGCTCTACGCGCTCCGGGGCGCCACGAGCGTCGAAGTCAACGACGCCCCCTCCATCCTCGACGCCACGGAGGAGCTCATGCTGGAGCTGCTGCGCCGCAACGGGCTGCAGCCTCCAGATCTCGTGAGCTGCCTCTTCACGCTGACCGATGACCTGGACGCCGAGTTCCCCGCGGTGGCCGCCCGCCGGATCGGGTTGAGCCAGGTTCCGCTCCTGTGCGCCCGCGAGGTCAGCGTTCCGGGCTCGCTTCCCCGCATCATCCGGGTGATGCTGCACTGCTACGGCGCCGAGGACCACGAGGCTCGGCACGTGTACCTGGGTGAGGCGCGCAGGCTGCGCCTGGACCTCGAGGGCGCGCAGTAGCCTCCTGACTCATGGCCCTCGAGTTCGCCGAGAAGCTCCGCCGGATCCCGGTCTATCCCGCCGCCGAGGGCTACGCCGCCGCGGGCCCGCTGGCCCGCCTGGCCTCGAACGAATCACCGTTCGGGCCCCTGTCGGCCGTGGTCGAAGCGGCCGCGGGAGCCATCACCGGGGCCAACCGCTATCCCGACCCCACGAGTCGCGCGCTGCGCGAGGCGCTGGCCGCCCACCACGGCGTCCCATCCAATCGGATCGCGGTGGGCAACGGCTCGTGCGACGTCCTGCTCGCGGCGGGCGAGGCTCTGCTCGAGCCGGGCGCCGAGATCGTCTACGCGTGGCCCTCGTTCAGCATCTATCCGCACCTGGCCGCCGCGTCCGGTGCCCGCGCCCTCGAGGTTCCACTGGACACGGAGCATCGTCACGACCTGGAGGCCATACGGACGGAGGTCACGGTCGCCACGCGCATGGTGATCGTCTGCAACCCCAACAACCCGTCCTCGACCGCCCTGCCCCTCCCCGAGATCGCCGCCTTCGTGGCCGACGTCCCTCGCCACGTCGCCGTGATCCTCGACGAGGCCTACTGCGAGTTCAGCCTGCTGCAGGACCCTGAGGAGTCGGTCGAACTGCTGCGCAAGCACTCGAATCTCGTGCTCCTGCGGACCTTCTCCAAGGTCCATGGCCTCGCGTCGCTGCGGGTGGGGTACGGCTTGTGCGGCTCCGAAGCCTTCCGCGTGGCCGTTGATCAGGTCCGACAGCCCTTCTTCTGCAACGCCGCGGCGCAAGCCGCAGCCGTCGAGGCGCTGCGCCATCAGGACGAGGTCACCCGGCGGGTGGAGCGAAACCTGGCCGAGCGCCTGGCGCTCGAGGAGGGGCTGCGCCGCCTCGGCCTGGAGGCTGCGGACTCGCAGGCCAACTTCGTCTGGTTCGACCTCGGTGACGCGGTGGAGGAGTCAGAGATCGTCAGCGGCCTCTCGGCGCAGGGGATCCTCGTGCGGGCCGGCACGTCACTCGGGCGCCCAGGAGCGCTCCGCGTGACCGTGGGTCTTGCGGAGGAGAACGAGCGCTTCCTCGCCGGCTTGGGCGAGCTGCTGCCGGCGTGAGGCTCGCGTCGCTGGGCCGCGGCGGTGTCGCCGAGGTCCACGGCGAAACGTTGCGTGTGCTCGAGGCGCCGAGCTTCCGCGACTTCTACGCCTTCGGAGGTCACGCCTCAACTGGAGCAGCCCTGCGGGGTGTTGAGCTCGCGGCACACTGGTACGCGGAGCCGGCGTTCTACTTCTCCAGTCCGGGTTCCATCGTCGGGCCGGGGGAGCCGATCACGCGCCCGAAGGGTGCGACGCGGCTGGACTTCGAACTCGAGATCGCCGCCGTCATTGGAGCGGAGAGTGACATCGCCGGCTTCACCCTCCTCAACGACTGGAGCGCTCGAGATCTCCAGCGTGCCGAGATGGTGGTCGGTCTCGGCCCATCGAAGGGCAAGGACTTCGGCACGTCGCTCGGGCCCATCCTGGTCACCCCGGACGAGCTGCCCTACGAGGAGGGGCGCCTGCACCTGACGGCGAGCGTCATTCACAACGGTTCGGAGATCACCCGCTCCGGCGCCTCCGCGCAGCACCACACCTGGCCGGCGATCGTCGCCCATGCTTCACGAGGCACCCGGGGGCTGCGGCCGGGAGACCTGCTCGGCTCGGGGACGCTGAACCGCGGCTGCCTGCTCGAGCTCGGCCCACTCGACGGCGAGGCTCGCTTCGTCGAGCCCGGTGACGTCGTGGCGTTGCACGCGGACGAGCTCGGCACGCTCGAGACGCCCGTCGTCTGAAGCCCGATGCCTCGTACCAGCGCCGCACCGGCCGTCGGGCTGGCCCTCGCGCTCGCCTTTGCCACGGGTGCCGGGCTCGCCATCCAGGCGTACGTCAACGGCCGGCTCTCCGCCAGCCTGGGCTCGACCGAGCTGGCCGTCGCGGTCAACAACATCATCGGCTTGACGCTGCTCCTGGCGCTCGGAGTCGGTA
>JACCYI010000103.1 GCA_013696535.1 Solirubrobacterales bacterium | reverse complement strand
GCCCCGACCCCCGCCAGGAACGCCGCCGCTCCGGCCGCCCATCCGGCGACCGTGCCGAGCGCGAAGCTGCCGAGAAGCGCCAGGAGCGCCGGGCCCCCGGCGCAACAGACGACCGCAAAGGCCATCGCGGCGGCGGCAGCCACGACGGTCCGATCGTTCCGCTCGGCCGCCGGACCCTTGCTGCGCTGCCGCGTCCGGTGGTCAGGCATTAGCAACCCTTTCCGTCGATGTGATTGCAGGCGGCGACGTGCTCGGCGTTGTCGGCCAGCAGCCCGCGCGCGAGCTCGAGCAGCTGCTCGACCCGCGGATCGGCCACGCGATAGAAGACGGTCGGGTGCTCGCGCCGGGTGGCGACGAAGCCGCACCACCGCAGACACGCGAGGTGGTTGGACACCTTCGGCTGCGACTGACCCAGCCGCGCGACGAACTCCCCCACGGGAAGCTCCTCGTGCTCGGAGAGCAGATCGAGGATGCGCACGCGAGTGGCGTCACCTAAGCCGCGGAAGTACTTCGCGACCATATCCGACGTGGCGAGGTCCTCCGGAAGGACGAACGGCGACGACGCGGTGAACTCTTCGAGCGACTGCATCAGAACCGCATGATACATGCATCAGCACTTGCTGATACATGACCTGGACAGCCCGACCCACGGGCGCGACCCACACCACTTCTACCAAACATGACCGGGCCTGCCCGCCGCCGCCGCCGCCTCAGCGTTGCGGCTCGCCCCCGGCCACCGTGATGCCCTCTTCGCGCGCGAGCCCTTCGCCGACACGCCGGGCCAGTCCGGGGACGAGAACCGCGATCGCGAGCCCAAGCAGCAGCCACCCCCCGACGACGAGCGGGAACGCGGTATAGGGGTACGTGAGGCCGTCGGCCAGGGTGTTTTGGTAGAGCACGTAGCCGATAATGACCAGCGCGATCACCGGGATCGGGAGTTCGAGGATCGAGGCCCGGCGCTGGCCGCGCAGGAAGAGGAAGACGATCGCACCAAGCTTGCACACGAGGTACGAGACGAGCAGCAGCAGCACGCCCATCGTCCCGGGGTAGAAGAACGCGTTGACGGCTGATGTCCCGTTGATCCGGTAGGCACGGGCCCAACGCTATCGGCCAGTCGAAACTTCGTACTGCGTCGGTCGACTCGTCGACGTCCGGGAGCCGGCGGGTGGCCCAGGGACGCTTTTCGGTACGCAACGGTCTTCGGGACAGACGTGAGCGGACCAACCCCCGCATACATGCTGCACTTCACCGGCCTGCCCGGCAGCCGCCATGGGACAGCTCGTGGGACATCCGAGAACTGAGGACGGAGAGAGCCGGGGCGTGATTCCCCGTTGTCTCCGGTGAGCGCCGCAGCTTCAGGTTCCGGGCCCGGGGTCAGCGGCACTCGCCGGGGGAGCAGCAGTCGCCTGCGCTGGCGGGATCGCTGAAGCCGATCGGGGCGCAGCAGTCGTCGCCTTCTCCGCGCCAGAGTTCGGTGCACTCCCGGACGGCGATCGCGGAGACGACGAGGGCGGCGATCGGGTCGAGGATCTTCAGACCCGCGCCGGCGCCGATGAGGGCGATGAGCGCCGCGGTGGCCTGCGCGGCGCACATGAGATTCTGGATCCCTTCGCCGGCCGTGGCGTCGGAGTCCAGTCGCTTGGCGAGTTGCAGCTTGGCCCAGCCCAGGAGCGGCATGAAGACGATCGCCGAGGCCGTGACAGCGATCCCCGCGGTGTTGGAGTGGGCGTCGCTGCCGGTGACGAGCTTGCTGATCGACTCATAGAGGAAGTACGGGACGAGGAGCAGGAAGGAGCCGGCGACCCAGCGCTGCGCGGTGCGCTCGCTGCTTGCGGAATGCGTCCGCGACCCGGTGAAGCGCCAGATGACTGTCAGAGAGGCGAGGCCCTCCACGAACGAGGAGGCCGCCCAGACGAGCAGGCTGAGCGAGTTGGCCTCGAAGCCGGCAGCCAGCCCGACGATGCCCTCGATGGTCATCCAGACCAGCGACGCCCAAGAGAGCTGACGGGCGCGCTTGGCCGCTTCGAGCCATTCCCCGTCACGCGGCGGCCGCGACACTGGCCTGGCCGGCGCGGCCTGCGTCACGTTCAACTCAAAGGAGGTGCTCATCGCGGTGCTCCGGACGGGACGAGGGCGTCGAGGAGGCCGGCGCCGGCTTCGGTGAGGGCGTACAGGACGATGCGGCCGTCGCGGCGCGACGTCGCGGCGCCGGCGGTCTTGAGCAGGCGCAGGTGGTGAGAGACGAGTTTCTCGTGGCGACCGACGATCCACGCGAGGTCGCAGACGCAGCACTCTCCCCCAGCGCGCAGGCTCACCGCGATCGAGAGTCGGGTCGGATCGGTCAGCGCCTTGGCCGCTTCGGCGTGCGCGACGAGCGCCTCGTGGGCGGGCAGCTCTCGGCGGATCGCCTCCGCCTTGGGGAGGTCGAGGCACAGCAGGTCGCAGTGGTCGTCGGCCATGCACCGAAGCTAGCAAACATCCGCACGACCATACGAATGACTGGGA
>JACCYI010000085.1 GCA_013696535.1 Solirubrobacterales bacterium | reverse complement strand
CTTCCCGCCCACCGAGCTCTTCCGGCAGATGCCATGGCGAGACCAGATCCTTGACGGTCTTCTCGGTGCCGACCTGGTGGGCTTCCAGCGCCCCGGCGGCGCGGCTAACTTCGCCCGGCTGGTGCGGCTGCGCCTCGGCCACAAGACGCACCGCGACAAGATCGTGCTAGCGGACGGTCGGGAGGTCGGCGCGCGCGCCTACCCCATCTCGATCGACTTCGAGGGCCTGCAGGCTCTGGCGCGCACCGACGCGGTGCGGCAGCGCGCGCTCCAGATCAGAGCCGACCTGGGTCATCCACGGCATGTGCTTCTCGGCGTCGACCGTCTCGACTACACGAAGGGCATTCGACCCCGACTCAGGGCGTTCGGCGAGCTCATCTCGGACGGTCGCGCCTCGGTCGAGGACGCGGTCTTCGTCCAGGTGGCCACCCCGAGCCGGGAGCGCGTAGAGCAGTACCAGGAGGTGCGTGCCGACATCGAGCGTTGGGTTGGCCGCATCAATGGCGATCTCGGCACCATCGGCCACCAACCCGTTCAGTACCTGCACACCTCGTTTCCACGGGAGGAGATGGCGGCGCTCTATCAGGCGGCCGACATCATGGTCGTCACGCCGTTCGCGGACGGCATGAATCTCGTGGCGAAGGAATACGTGACCTGCCGCGACGACAACACAGGTGCGCTGGTGCTTTCGGAGTTCGCCGGTGCGTCGGACGAGCTCAGGCAGGCGTTCATCGTCAACCCGCACGACATCAACGGCGTCAAGGACTCGTTATGGGCCGCGATGCAGGCACCGCCTGCCGAACTGGCGAGGAGGATGCGCGCCATGCGCAGGCACGTCCGGGAGCACGACATAAACGCGTGGGCCGGCAGCTTTCTCGCGGACCTCAGCGCTGATGAAGCAGCACGTCGCTCAGCCTGACTCGGTCCCAATAGCTGGCGAACTGTACGCCGCCCGGCACAACCAGGACCGACACGAGACTGAGATCACGTCTAACAAGCGTGCCGAGCGTACGCTGGATCTCGGAGAGCGGCGGTATCGGCCCCGACCGCCTGCGGTCCAACAGCCCTGAAAAGGGTGGAGGCTCCGCAAAGTATGAGTTTGCGGAGCCTCCGTTTGTCACAGCGGTGACGCTGAAGACGACGAACGTTCGCATCTGGTCCAATCCGTCTGTCACCAAACGGGACCGAAGCGGGTTGCCCCGCTTCGCGCCGTCGAGCCGAAGCCCGCCGGTCGTGACCAGATCTTCCGATCCGCCCCGGGCTCCGTTTCCGAAGTCCGTAGGTAAGTTCTATCCTCCGGTCAAGGCGGCGCGCAAGACTCTTGCAAGAATTTGTCGCAGCGATTTCTCCTCACTCGGCGTGTCCGGCCAAACACGCCGCGGTTGCGTCGCCCGCGTCAGTCGAGGGTCACATTCCAAGCCCGTTCCAGCACAGGAGATAGATGAGCCCGGCTCCACTGTCTGACCTGGTTGCTCCTGACTGGGCAGCGGCCTTGGCGCCAGTGGCTCCGGTCATCACCGAGCTAGGGCAGTTCCTCCGCGCCGAGACAGCGCAAGGGCATCGCTATCTGCCGCGCGGCGAGCTCGTGCTCCGGGCTTTCTCGGCGCCGCTCGAGACGGTCCGCGTACTGCTCGTCGGTCAAGATCCCTACCCGACTCCAGGCCATGCCGTGGGTCTGGCGTTCTCGGTCGACCGGCGTGTGCGACCGCTGCCACGGAGCCTCGTCAACGTCTACCGAGAGCTGCACGACGACCTCGGAGTACGACCGCCGCCGCACGGCGACCTGTCAGCCTGGGCAGACCGTGGCGTGCTCATGCTCAACCGGTCGCTCACGGTCCGCGCCGGCCAGCCTGGCTCTCATCGGGGCCGCGGATGGGAGCGTGTCACCGACTCAGCGATCGCCGCCCTCGTAAACCGCGGCGGCCCGTTGGTTGCCGTCTTGTGGGGACGTGACGCCCAGTCGCTGAGCCCAGCCCTTCACGGCGTACCAATTGTCACTAGCCCGCATCCCTCGCCGCTGTCGGCGGCGCGCGGCTTCTTCGGATCGAAACCGTTCAGCCGAGCCAACGAGCTGCTCGCCGCCCAGGGGGCTGACCCGATCGACTGGTCGATTCCGGTGGACTGAGCCGCACCACCCTCGAGCCAAGGCGCTCGGCAGGCGCACTGGCCTGCTGATGCACATGGACGACGCGCCGCTCTGCCTGGTCACCGGGGCCACCGGCTACGTCGGGGGGGGCTTGTCTTCAGC
>JACCYI010000068.1 GCA_013696535.1 Solirubrobacterales bacterium | reverse complement strand
CCCGCCGGCCAACCCCGTGGCGATCACCGCCCGCTCGCCGATGCGGTCGGCCAGCGCCCCCCAGGCGATGAGGGTGAGGACGCTTCCCCAGTTCACGCTGGCCAGCAGGAGCCCGACCTGCACGAGCGACAGCCCGAAGGCGTCGCGCAGGGCCGGGGCGAGCGCGGGCAGGCCCATCGTCACCGCGCTGAGCGACGCCTGCGCAGCGACGCCCACGGCCAGGATCGTCCAGCGATATCGCGGCGTCAGGATGGCGGTCGGGCTCACCCCGCCCGTGCTCGGTGGCGGCGCGCCTTGGCCACATTGCCGCAGAGCGCCATGGAGCACCAGCGGCGGCGGCCGGAGGGTGACCGGTCGAAGAATCGCGCCGAGCAGGTCTCCGACGCGCACACCCGCACCCGCAGGCGCTCTTCCGACCGGCCGAGCATGCGGGCCGCGTCCAGGGCCACCATCCCCAGCCCCCTTCGCGGCGAGTCGGCGGGGGGGCGCTCACCGAGCAGCGGGGCGCCTGGACCGGGGAGCAATGCCGGCCGGCTTCCGGCGTGGACGAGCCAGTCGTCGATGAGGGTGAGGGCGGCGGTATCCATCGAATCACCCTCAACGATGGACCGCACACCGTCGTTCATCGCCTCGCGCAGCTCGCGGGCCTCTGCGAGAAGGCCCTCCGGGGCGTTCATGGGTCCCGGCAGGAGCCCGGCCTGTATGAGCCAGCGCACCACGTCGGCGTCGCTGAGGAGGCAGTCGAAGTCACGCCGCCAGCGCTCACGGCGGGTGTTGACGAAGTCGAGCGCCGGCCGGCCGCCGAGCCAGTACCAGTGCGGCGCGCCCGTCCCGGTCGGCGGTTCGGGCACCTCGAGAATCGTTGCCGTCGTCCTCACGTAACCGCATGATACCCGTTCTGCTGGTTACGACGACCAGCTCCCGTACGCTTCGGGCATGTCCGACGGGAGCGAGCTCCTCTTCAGGCCGGTCGACGAACTTGCGCGACTCGTCCACGACGGCGAGCTGAGCGCGCGCGAGCTCGTCGAGGTTTCGCTCGAGCGCATCGAGGCGCTGGATCCGCTCCTCAACGCCTTCGTCGACGTGGACGCCGACACTGCGCTGAAGGCCGCGGATTCGATCGCCGCAGGAGATCCGCGCCCGTTCGCCGGAGTGCCGTTGGCGATCAAGACGAACACGCCGGTTCGGGGGCTGACCATGAGCATGGGCTCTGCGCTGCTCGCCGGCCACCGACCCGACCACGACGCCCACGTGGTCCGCCGGTTGCGGGCTGCGGGCTTCGTGATCGTCGGAATGACCAACATGCCCGAGTTCGGGATCCTGCCGACCACCGAGCCGCGCCACACCGGGGCGACCCGGAATCCATGGGACACCGATCGCACTCCGGGCGGGTCCAGCGGCGGCAGCGCGGCGGCGATCGCCGCGGGCATGGTGCCGGTCGCCCACGCCAACGACGGGGGCGGTTCGACCCGCATCCCGGCTTCCTGCTGCGGCCTCGTCGGTCTCAAGCCGAGTCGCGGACGCATCTCGCGCGGGCCGGATGCGGGCGATGGCTTCCTCGTCGTCGATGGAGCCCTCACGCGCACCGTCGCCGAGGCCGCCGCGCTGCTCGACGTGCTGACGGGCTACGAGGTGGGCGACGCGACCTGGGCGCCACCGCCGGCGGAGCCGTTCGCCGCCGCAGCCGGGCGTTTGCCTGGACGCCTTCGGGTGACGGTGGCCATGGACAACGTGCTGGGGGTCCCGGTCGACCCCGAGTGCGAGCTCGCCGTCCGCGAGACCGCCGAACGACTGACGTCGCTCGGCCACGAGGTGCGGGAGGGCGGCCCCACCCTCCCGGGGCCCGAGATGCTCGGTCTATTCACGGGCCTCTTCGGACCGGCCATCTCGGTCGGCATCGCCTTCGGGGAGCAGCTTGCGGGTAGGCCGGCCACAGACGACGAGATCGAGCCGCTGTCGATGACCATCAGGATGCTCGCGGACGGGGCTTCATCCGTGGACTACCTCATCACCATGGCCCGGCTCAACGCCTTCTCCCGAAGCATGGTCGCGTTCTTTGACGACGATTGCGATCTCATGCTCACTCCAGCCCTGGCCGAGCGGCCGCTGTTCATCGGCGAGTGCACCGGGATGGGCGCCGATCCGCTGGCCGACTTCGCCCGTTCGGGGCGCTTCACGCCGTACACCGCACCCTTCAACGTCACGGGCCAGCCCGCGATCACCATTCCGGTGAGGTTCGGGAAGGACGACCTCCCGACCTCGGTCCAGCTCGTCTCACGGCCGTTGGCGGAGAACACGCTGCTGCAGGTCGCGGCACAGCTCGAGGAGGCCGTGGAGCTCCCGGCGCGCCGACCACCTACCGTCGTCGCCTGACCGGATCCCGCTTCTCGTAGACTGCGGCTTCCGCGTCAGCCTCCCCACGATCGAGGACTCCATGGCCTACGTCATAACCGAGCCCTGCATCGGCACCAAGGACAACTCGTGCGTCGAGGTGTGCCCGGTCGACTGCATTCATCCCACGCCCGACGAGCCCGACTACGACAAGGTAGAGATGCTCTACATAGATCCCGAGGAGTGCATCGACTGCGACGCCTGCGTGGAAGCCTGCCCCGTGGACGCCTGTTTCGCCGAGGACCAGGTCCCGGACGAGTGGACGAGCTTCATCGCAAAGAACGCGGAGTACTTCGCCGGGCGCTGACCCCAGCGGCTGCGGCGTGCTCCTGATCGACCTGGTCATCACGTCTGAGCGGGTCGCGGCGACCGCCTCGCGGTCCGAGAAGCAGGCGCTGCTGGCCGGCGCACTTCGGGCCCTCTCGATGGAGGAGCTTCCCGTAGGCGTGGCGCTGCTTTCCGGTGAGGTTCGCCAGCGCCACACCGGCGTCGGCTGGGCAGCACTGCGCGACATGCCGAGCCCGGCCGCCACACCCACCCTCGAACTCGGCGCGGTCGACGCGGCGCTCGAGCGGCTGCAGTCGGTCGCGGGCGCCGGATCGACGACCGCCAGAGCCGGCGAAGTGCATCAGCTCTTCGCGCGCGCGACGGCATCCGAGCAGCGGTTCCTCGCGTCGGTCATGGCCTACGGACTCCGCCAAGGCGCCTCTCGGGGCGTTCTGATCGGCGCTCTCGCCCAGGCCGCCGGCGTCGGGCTGGCAGCCCTACGGCGGGCCCTGATGCTCGACGGCGACCTCGGATCAGTAGCGCGCGTCGCTCTAGACGAGGGGGAAGCCGGGCTCGGACGGGTGGGCCTTCGGGTCGGACGACCGGTCGAGCCGATGCTCGCCTCGCCGGCGCCGGACCTGGCCTCGGCACTCGAGCGAGCGGGCGAGGAGGCGGTCGTCGAAGCCAAGCTCGACGGTGTCCGCATCCAGGTGCACTGCTGCGGTGACGGCACGATACGTGTCTTCACCCGCACCCTCGACGAGATCACCGCGCGCGTTCCGGAGGTGCGCGAAGCCGTCCGTGCGCTGCCCGTCCGCACCGCCATCCTCGACGGAGAGTTGATCGCGCTGCAACCGAGCGGCCGGCCCCACCCCTTCCAGGTCACCGCCGCCCGCTTCGGCACCCGCGAGCCCGCCGACCTCGAGCGCCGCTCGACTCCGCTGGCCGTCCGCTTCTTCGACCTGCTCCACGTGGACGGGGTGGACCTGCTCGACCTGCCGGCGCATGAGCGCTTCGCCCGGCTCGATGAGGTGGTCCCGGCGCGGTTGCGCGTGAACCGTGCCGGCGACGGTCCAGCGGCGGACTTCGAGGCCGCGACCCTCGCCGCCGGGCACGAGGGCGTCGTGGTCAAGGCCCTCAGCGCGCCCTACGCGGCCGGCCGCCGCGGAGTGGGCTGGCTCAAGGTCAAGCCGCGCCACACGCTCGACCTCGTGATCCTCGCGGCGGAGTGGGGTCACGGACGCCGGGGCGGGAAGCTTTCGAACCTCCACCTCGGCGCCCGCGGCGCCGACGGCGCTTTCGTGATGCTCGGCAAGACCTTCAAGGGGATGACGGACGAGATGCTCGCGTGGCAGACCGAAGCCCTGCTCGCGCTGGAGGAACGGCGCACGCGCGGCACCGTATTCGTCCGGCCCGAGCTGGTGGTGGAGATCGCGTTCGACGGCTTGCAGTCGAGCACGCGGTACCCGGGCGGGGTCACGCTCCGTTTCGCCCGGGTGCTTCGCCACCGCCCCGACAAGGAGGCTGGAGACGCCGACACCGTTGACGCGGTTCAAGCCATCGGAAGCGACATCCCGACGGGCTGAGGCGCTGCGGCGGGAGAAGGCGCCTGCATGACGGGCAATTCGATCGGGGCCATCGCGACCAATCCGCGCGCCGCCTGGCGAATCGCTTGGGCGGCCGGATCGTCCGGATCGAACTTGACCAGCGGGATGCCGGCGTCGGCCTGCTCGCGAAGAGGCATCGTGAGCGGGATCTTCGCCAGCAGCGGCACGTCAAGCTCGTCCGCCAAGGCCTGGCCGCCGCCGGTGCCGAAGATGGTGAACCGCTCACCCGACGGCGTGGTGAAGCTCGACATGTTCTCGATGATGCCCGTGATCTCGAGCTTGACCTTGTCGGCCATCTCCGCGGCGCGGCGGGCCACCTTCTGGGCGGTGTCCTGCGGCGTGGTGACGATGACGAAGCTGGCCTGCGGCAGCAGTTGCGCCAGTGTCATGGAAACGTCGCCGGTCCCGGGCGGAAGGTCGATGAGCAGATAGTCGAGCTCGCCCCAGGAGACATCCTCGAGGAACTGCTGCAAGGCCTTGTGGAGCATGGGCCCGCGCCACACCACCGCCGCGTCCTCGTCGACGAAGAACCCGATGGACATCACCTTCACGTCATGGGCGACGGGCGGCAGGATCTTGCGCTCGTCTGAGACCTTCGGCCGGTCAGACCCGACGCCGAACATGCGCGGGATGGAGTAACCCCACACGTCAGCGTCCAGCACGCCGACCTGCTTGCCCTCGGCGGCGAGGGCGACGGCGAGGTTGGCGGTCAGGGACGACTTGCCCACTCCGCCCTTGCCCGAGCCGATGCAGATGACGTTCTTGACCTGCGCCAGCGCGCCTTCGGGAAGCGAGGAGCGGCCCAGCTTCTTCTGCAGCGCGCCCTTCTGCGAGTCCGACAGCACGTCGAAGCCGACGTTGACACGCTTGATGTCGCCAAGCCCGGACACGGCCTCGGCGACGGCGGTCTGGAAGTGGCCTTTGATGGGGCAGCCGGGGGTCGTCAGCGACACGGTGACGTCCACAACACCGGCGTCCTTGATGTCGATCGATCGGACCATGTCGAGCTCGACGATGTCACGTCGCAACTCAGGGTCGATGACGGCCTTCAGCGCCTCGAGGATCTGTTCTCTGGAGGGCATGGAGCCATTGTCGCAGGCGCTGGTCGTCCGGCCCCAGCGGGGTCCCCAAACACCCTGGCGCTCGTCCCTCTGGGAGAAGGGTTTCGCCCGGCTGGACTTCGCTGGCGCTCGTCCTCTGGGGGGAGAAGGGTTTCGCCCGGCCGGACTTCGCTGGCGCTCGTCCTCTGGACGACGTTAGTTAAAGCCGACGGGCCGGCACAAGTGCCGACCCGACGGTTGAGGGAGGAGAGGTACTACACCCGCCGACGGGGTATGAGGTCGGCGGATCTTGCCCGATCCGGCTCGTCTCCTCGGCGGCCGGCGGGGTAAGTGGGGAATCCCTAGATGCGGGTCTTGACCTGCCGGTTGGCGAGGGCCACGACGCGCTCGCTGGTGGCGACGGTCGCCTGGACCACATCCTCCACGCGGCTGGAAACGAAGTCGACCCTCTGGGTGACGACGTTCGGACGGCGGTCGGCGTCACGCTGAGCGGCGTTCATTTCCCGCTCTGCCGTCTTGCGGTAGGGGCGCACGAGGCGCTCGGCGCCACGACGGCGCTCACGTAGCTCGCGCTCGAGACGCGTGCGGGTCTTCTTCGCGTTGCGCTCGAGCTGTGTGCGAGCCTTGTGGCCACGACGCTCGAACCGCTTGAAGTCGCCGCGCAACTCCTTCTCGGCTGCGCTGCGCGAACCGAAACGATCCACGAAGTCGACAACGACGCCGGCTACCCGATCACGAGCCTCGAGCGTGGCGCCGACGTAGGTGAGGGCTGCGCGCTCGGCGATGCCACGGGTCTCATCCGCGGCCACCTTGGCGGTGGTTCCGGCTGCGTGCGCGCTGGCCGTGGCGGCAACGCGCGTCCTATCCGCGGCGGTGGTGCGGGTGCGCCGGGCCGCGCCGCTCGATGGAGTCCTGGCCGTCCGGGCATCCGACCGCGTGGCGGACGCCTTGCTGGTCGCCGGCTTACGCGCGGCGGGCTTGCGTGCGGCCGGCTTACGTGCGGCGGGCTTGCGTGCGGCCGGCTTGCGTGCGGCCGGCTTGGAATCTGCGGCGCTCTTGGCGCTCGCAGTGTTCTTCGGAGTGGTTTGGCTGGTGGTGGCCATAAGTCTGTGGTCTCTCTCTTCTGTGCCGGCTAAGGATATTAGTTCTAAGCGGCGTACGGCAACTGTACCCGGCGAACGTACGTTTGTAAACCCGGGCCACAGGATCGTTACACGAGACAGCTGACTTCCCGGTCCAGCACGCGGTGACACTCCGGACTTTGTAACAAGCCGAACTAGTGTTCGGTCAAGGTTTGGAGACTCCGAGCAGCGTCAGGCGACGAGCTCCGTAGGCTCGGTACGAGCAATCCAAGCCGCCGGATCGACCAACTCAGCAGGAGTGGGGACGCGCTCCGGAGCCTCCCACACACGGTTGAGGCGTCCGATTCCCCCGTGCGCAACGACCGCGTCGCAGAACGCCTTGCCCAGCTCGTACTGCCGCATCTTCATATCGAGGCCGATCAGCTTCTCGAGCAGCCGCAGCATGCCCGTGCGCTCGTGCCGGCGGCGGTCCATCGCCGCCCTCAGACCGGGCAGATCAGGCAGAAGCTCAGCACCGACCACGTCCATCACGTGCTCGGCGTATCCCTCGAGCAGAGCCATGAACGCCTGCATGCTCTCGAGCTGAGCGCGCTGGCCCTCGCCGAGCGCCAGGGTGGCGAGCTCGCCCGCTTTGAATGCCTCGACGATCCCACGCAGGTCCGTGACGCTGGGCATCTTCTTCAGGCGTCGTCCATCCACCTTCATCTCGAGCGCCGCGAGCAGATTGCGCACCCGGTCGGCAAGGTCGGCTCGCAGCCAGGGCACGCCCCCGAACTGCAACGCGTGCGTGACCTCGTGCAGCGAGACCCAGCGCAGAAGATCCCCAGGCGAGGCCTCGAGCTTCCCCGCGGCATGAGCGAGGTTCGGCGTGACGAACAGCAGACGTGCAGGCGCGGCCGGGTCAAGGACCGAGAACTCGTACTGGCCAAGGACACGCTGCGCCAGGATGCCGGAGATCGCTCCCACCTCGAGCGCAAGCACGGCCCCTCCAGCGGCCCGCAGCGGCATGCCGACCGGCCCGAGATCCGTGCCGATGCGCTCGACCACCGGCTCGAGCAGCCCGCGCATCCCCGCCAGCGCCGTCTCGATCCAGGCCGCCCGGTCGACGGGCTCCGCGGCCGGCACGGGCGCGAGCGGCGTCAGGCTGGTGT
>JACCYI010000274.1 GCA_013696535.1 Solirubrobacterales bacterium | reverse complement strand
ACCTCCACGGCAACGGACCGCAGAGCCACACGATCCTGCTGGCCACCGGGCCGCGCCGGCTCGTGGCGTTCGCGGCCGCCGGCCTCGACGGGCCAAGGTGGCGGCCTGACGAGCACGAGGTCGTCCGGTGGTGCCGGCTGCTCACCGAGAGCGGCATACCCGCTGACCCGTCGCCTGAGCGGCTCCGGCTCGTGGTGTCGCCCGACCCGTCGGCTGAGCGCGCCACCGTGATCCACCCCGGCGCGGCCAGCCCTGCCCGGCGCTGGCCGCCCGAGCGATGGACCGCGTTGGCTCAGGCCGAGCGGTCGCGCGGACGCCCCGTCCTGCTCACGGGTTCGCTGGTCGAGCGCTCGCTCGCCGAGCGCATCGCATCAGCCGCGGGGCTCGATTCGAGCGCTGTGCACGCAGGCGAGACCGACCTGCTCGAGCTCGCCGGGCTCATCGCCGGGGCGGCCCGCGTCGTGTGCGGCGACACGGGCGTCTCGCACCTGGCGACGGCGGTCGGAACGCCGTCCGTGACGCTCTTCGGCCCGGTGTCCCCGTCGCAGTGGGGGCCGCCGCCGCTCGCCCGCCACATCGCCCTCTGGGCCGGACGCGCCGGCGATCCTCACGCCGGCACCGCCGACCCGGGACTCCTCGCCCTCGACGTGGAGCGGGTGGACGCGGCGCTCGGGATGCTCGCTTAGTGTCGCCAGCTGCACACGAACTTCTGCCTCAGGACACTAGCCCGTGAGCTCCGCGCTCAGCCGGATCTCGACGGTGTCGCGAAGCGCGTTCGAGATCGGGCAGTGGACGTCCGCCTCGCGCGCCGCCTTCTCGAAGCCGGCGGCGTCGAGCTCAGGGACCGCCCCACGAACCTCGAGGTCCATCGACTTGACGGTGTACCAGTCGCCCATCTCTTCGAGTGAGCACTTGGCCTTGACGTCGATCGAGTCGGGCGGTGTCCCGTCGCGGGTCAGGAACAGGGCGAGTGCGAGGGCGTAGCAAGACGCATGGGCACCGGCCAGCAGCTCCTCGGGGCTCGACTTGCCGTCGGCGCGATCAGACCGCGAGGCCCAGCTGATCGGCAGGTCGGTCACGGAGCCCGAGCCGGCGCGCATCATGCCCTCGCCCCGGGCCAGCGTCCCCTTCCACTCCACTTCGGCCGTGCGTTCCGCCAGCGCCATCTCGGTCTCCTGTCTTCGGATCTCGTCGGTGAGAAAGGGCTGCCCGTGTGGTCAGGCGGTGAACCGGGTGTCGCGCAAGTTGGCGCCGGGTAGCCGACGGGCTGGCAGCTCGCCATCACACTGCAACTCCCCGGAGGCAGCCCATGACGCAGGACCTTCTCAGCGCCCGAGGCGAAGATCTGGTCGACCGCGACGGCGACAAGATCGGCAAGATCGAGGAGATCTACCTCGACGCCGACACCGATCAGCCTGAGTGGGCGCTCGTCAACACCGCCATGTTCGGGACCAAGCAGACCTTCATCCCCATCCGCGAGGCGTCGCGCTCCGGTGACTCCCTGCAAGTCCCCTACGAGTCGTCGCTGATCAAGGACGCACCCAAGATGGACGCCGACGGGCAGCTCTCGCAGGACGAGGAGCAGCAGCTCTACCGCCACTACGGCATGGACTACAGCGAGTCGCGCTCTGACTCCGGGCTGCCCGAGGGCGGCACCGGCAGGGTGGACTCGACGCACGACGACTCCCGTGGCGTCGTCGGCAACGACACGTCCGGCCCCGAGACCGACAGCGCGATGACGCGCTCGGAGGAAGAGCTCCAGGTCGGGACGACGCAGCGCGAGACGGGTCGCGCCCGGCTCAAGAAGCACATCGTCTCAGAGCAGGTGCAGACCACCGTGCCGGTCGAGCGCGAGGAAGTGCGCGTCGAGCGCGAGCCCATCACGGAAGGCAACCGCGACCAGGCGCTGTCGGGCGGCGACCTCTCGGAGGAGGAGCACGAGGTCACGCTGCACTCCGAGGAGGCTGTGGCCGAAAAGCGGGTCGTGCCCAAGGAGCGCGTCCGCCTCGACAAGGACGTGGTGACCGAGGAGCGAGAGGTCACCGAGGACGTTCGCCGGGAAGAGGTCGAGATCGAGGGCGACGGCACCGACCGCGTCGACCGCCGCTAGGCGACAGGTCCGGGCGGGAGGGGTTTGCGGACCCTCTCGCCCCGGGCACGCCGTTGGCATGGAGACCTACGAGCAAGCCGACTCCGGCTATCCAGAAGAGGCACCGCCCGAGGTGGCGTCCGACGACGCCAAGTCCGGCGGCGGCTCCGCCGCGGAGGAGAGCGCCCGGCCCAGCAAGGCGGCCGACGACGCTCCCGACACCGACGACGGCACGGCGACGGGCGGCAATCCCTGAGCACCGCGAGCACCGCGCCGGTAGTTCCGGCTAGGCCTTCCCCTCCTGTTGATACTCGCGCAGGTAGCCCTCGAAGAGCCGGCGGTGGCCCTCCTCGTCACGGAGGATCGCGATGACCATGTCCTGGGTGACCCAGTCGACGCCGTCGCACGCCTCGATCACCTGGTTGTAGTGCTCGATCGCGCCGGTCTCGGCCTCGATCACGCCCTGGATGACGTGCACTATGTCGGTCTGGTGCTCGGGCGGCTGCAGGTAGCTCTGCTCGGCCTGGAAGTCGAGCGAGCCAGGGACCACCCCGTAGAGCTCCTTGATGCGGCTGGCGAATTGCTGGGCGTGCGCGAGCTCCTCGGTGATGTCCTCCTGGAGCGACTCGACGATCTCCTGCGCGCGGACGCCGTCCGGGTTGATCGAGTTCGCGATGTAGCTCATGACCGTCTCGAGCTCCATCCAGTATGCCTTCTTGAGGAGGGCGACGATCTCGTCGCGCTTCTCGGTGTTGTCGTCGGACAGGATCCCCTGCGAACTGCTGCGAACGGCTGCCATTCGGGCGACTCCTCATCTGTCGGAAGTGAGCTTCTGCGTACCCCCGTGAGGGACGCATGAATCGGTACGGGGCTGGGCAGTCGAGCGCCACATGAAGATCGTCGTCACGGGAGCCACCGGCAACGTCGGGACGAGCGTCGTACAGGCGCTCGCGACCGATGACGGGGTTACCGAGATCGTAGGCATCGCCCGCCGGCTGCCGTCGTGGACCCACCCCAAGACCCGCTGGATGAGCGCGGACGTCGCCCAAGCGAACCTCGACCCGACGTTCGCCGGCGCGGCGGCGGTGATTCACCTGGCGTGGGCCATCCAGCCGTCCCGAGACGAGCGCGAGACGCAGCGGGTGAACGTCCTGGGGTCCGAGCGGGTCTTCGAGGCCGCCGCCCGTTCGGGTGTCGGCGCGCTCGTCCACGCATCGTCGGTGGGCGCGTATTCCCCCGGTCCCAAGGACCGGGCGGTGGACGAGTCGTGGCCGACCGAGGGCATCGAGACCTCGTTCTATTCGCGCCACAAGGCGGCGGTCGAGCGATCCCTCGACGCGGTTGAGCGCGACAATCCGCGCATGCGCGTCGTGCGGTTGCGTCCGGGTCTGATCTTCAAGCGGGAGGCGGGCTCGGAGATCCGGCGCCTGTTCGCGGGGCCGTTCCTACCGACGCCGCTCGTGCGCCCGTGGCTGCTGCCGGTGATTCCCGACGTCCCGGGGCTGCGCGTGCAGGCGGTGCACTCGCTCGACGTCGCCGACGCGTACCGGCTGAGTGCCCTCGACGAACGTGCACGCGGCGCCTACAACATCGCGGCCGAGCCCGTCCTGGACGTCTCGAGCGTCGGTCAAGCCTTGAACGCCAGGCCGGTCGGGGTCCCGAGCCGGGTGCTGCGGGGTCTCGCCTCGGCGAGCTTCATGGCACGGCTGCAGCCCACGCCGCCGGGCTGGCTCGACCTCGGGCTCGGAGTCCCGATCATGGACATCTCCAGAGCTCACTCAGATCTCGGCTGGACGTCGACGCGGTCGTCGACCGAGGCTCTGCTGGAGCTGATCGACGGCATGCGCGAGTCAGCCGGCTTCGACACACCGCCGTTGGCGACCGACGCGGGTGGCCCGTTCCGCGTGCGCGAGCTGCTCAGCGGCGTCGGGCGGAGGAACCCCTGACGCACTCGGGGTAGTGGCCGGGGGCGTTTCGGGGTATGGGGAAGAGGTGACGTCACTTCACGCCACCGCAGGCGGCGGCGACGCGGCGGCCGGCCCGCTCGCAGCGATGATCGACCGGGCCGCAGAGCGTGGCTGCGTGGACTTGTCGGAAGTCGACGAGCTCGCTCAGGTGCTCGATCTCGAGGACGATGCCATCGGCCAGGTATACGAGGCCCTTGACGCTCGGGGGATCGAGCTGCGCGACGATTGCGGTCGCGACACGGAGGCACCGGTTCTCTCCGAGGTCTCGCTGGCGTCCGCCACGACGGATGCGCTCCAGCTGTTCCTCAACGAGATCGGTCGGCACCGGCTCCTAAGACCCGCCGAGGAGATCGAGCTGGCCAAGCTCATCGAGCGCGGTGATCTCGCGGCCAAGGAGCGCATGATCAACGCGAACCTCCGTCTCGTGGTCTCCATCGCGAAGAAGTACCAGGGCTCGGAGCTGACGCTGCTCGACCTCATCCAGGAGGGGATCCTCGGCCTCATCCGCGCTGTCGAGAAGTTCGACTGGCGGCGCGGCTACCGGTTCTCGACCTACGCGACATGGTGGATCCGCCAGGCGGTCGAACGCGGCATGGACGCCAAGGCGCGCACCATCAAGCTGCCGATCAACCTGGTTCGCTCCCAGCGGAAGCTTGCCCGCGCGGAGAACGCGCTGTCGGTCAAGCTCGACCGTCCTCCCACCGATGAGGAGCTCGCGTCCGAGGCCGAGGTCTCGCTGGCCGAGCTGCACGCTCTCCGCGACGCCGCCCGGACGGTCACCTCGCTCGACCGGCCGTTGGGCGAGGGAGACGATGCGGCCTTCGGCGACCTGCTCCCCGCGGACGGGCCCGAGCCCGACGAGCTCGTGCACGTCTCACTCCGCCGCGAAGCGCTAAGCCGGGCCTTGTCCGTGCTGCCCGAGCGCGAGCGTGAGGTGGTCAACCTGCGCTACGGGCTCGCCGGAAGCGAGCCGACGCCGTTGCGGGAGATCGGTCGCCGTCTCGGGATCACCCCCGAGCGGGTCCGCCAGATCGAATCCAAGGCCCTCGCGCGGCTGGGTCGGATGCGCGAGCTCGAGGCGCTCCGCCAAGCCGCCTGAACGGCTCAGTCGTGAGCAGGACCATCCTCGTCAACGCCGGTCCCTGGCTTTCCGTGCCACCTCGCGGATACGGCGGGATCGAGAACGTGCTGGCGACGCTGATTCCCGAGCTGCGCGGGCTCGGCGTCCGCGTCGTGTTGTGCGCGACGGCCGACTCGACGCTCGAAGTCGATCGCCTGGTTCCGAGCTTTGACCGAGGCCAGTTCGGGCAGATCGCGGAGCCCTACAACCGGACCATGGGTACCGCGCACGCGCACATGGGCACCCTCGTCGACTTCCTGCGCTCAGAAGAGGAGCCGATCGACCTCGTGCACGATCATCTCGAGGTCGTCGGGCCGGCGGTCCTCGGGGCGATGGGACGTGCCGCCCCGCCGGTGCTGCAGACGCTGCACTGGGACCTGCGCAAGCACCCCGACTTCTACGGCTCCTTCGACGGCCGGGGCCGGGTCAGGTTCTGCGGGGTCTCCGACCGCCAGGTGGAGCTCGCGCCGTCGCGCCTGTGCGAGCAGACGCTCGGCGCCATCCCGCTCGCGGTGGACGTCGCCCGCTTCCCCTTCCGGGAGGTCAAGGACGGCCCGTTCCTGGTGCTCGGTCGCATGGCCGCCATCAAGGGCCCGGACGTCGCGGCCAGGGCCTGCCGCACCGCCGGCCACCCCCTCGACCTGGCCGGCCCGGTGGCCGGTGTGGACGACCCCGCGGCACTCAACGCGGCGCTCGCCGACCTCGGCGACCCGGTGCACGGCCACGACGACGCCACGTACTTCGAGGCCGCGGTGCGCCCCCATCTCGG
>JACCYI010000042.1 GCA_013696535.1 Solirubrobacterales bacterium | reverse complement strand
GTGCGGCGGTGGGCGAACCGGCACCCTGCGGCGTGGCGACGAGCAGCACGACGCCGGGTGCGGCCTGCGAGCCCGTGGCCGCCTCGATGCGGTCCACGGCCCGCTGCGAGCCGCTGTCCTTCGAGGTGAAGCCACCGGACGTGGAGAGCAGCCCGGCGACGGGGCCGCCGAGGACGCCCGCGAGTAGCAGGAACGCGAGCAGCGCGAGGAGCGTGCGCTTGGGACGAGCGGCGGCGAGATCGCCGATGCGGCTAAGCATAAGAGCCTCCGGAACGAGAGTGAGTGATGACTCGCTCACCGTACGGGCGGACCCTCCTCCGGCGCATCGGCTCATGGGTGCAACTTCGCGTACTCCCCCGGTGGTAGGCGCTCGCGGAGGACCGCCGCTGCAACGCCTGCGCTGCGGCGTTGCAGCGCGGTCATCCGCTACGGTCCTGCTGCGTAACCGAGGCGAGAGGATTTGAACCTCCGACCTCGCCGACCCGAACGGCGCGCGCCACCAGGCTGCGCCACACCTCGATTTCCGCAGGGGCAGTGCCGAGCGCAGCGAGTCCGGGGACGTAGCGCCCGGGAACTGCATCACAGAAGGGGGCGTGGGCGCTGCTGCAGCGCGAGCCCACGCGCACTCCTGCTACGCGGGGGCCGACGCCAGCCCGGTGAACGGCGAGGATGAGGCTGTGTCCTGTCCTCGCGGGGGCGCGACCGCGGACCACCCGAGATCCATGATCGTGCGCGTCCGGTCCGCTGAGCCACTTACGTCGGGGGAGGGAAGGCCTCGGCGGCAATGCCGGCCGCCGCGTCGGTGATCACGACGCGGGCGATCAGCCCGGAGAGTCGGTGTAGCGAGTCCTGGATGGCCGAGGCGTGATCGTCCAGACAACCGGCACGGTCATGGGTCACCGCCACGCCCGGCAGACGCCGCGACTCCATCGACCGCTCCAAACCCGACTGCACGACCTCCAGCGTCCATCCGTCGAAGTCGACCGTCGACCACTTCGCCGCGCGCAACTCCCCGATGCGAAGACCGGCGTGGAGTAGGACGCGGAAGAGGTCGGCGTCGCACGCGTCCTCTTCGGCGCGCACGGCGAGCTCGTCGTCGCTAACGGCGATCTTCGACTGCTTGCGGTGCGGGTCGAGCGCCATCGCCTCGGCGAGTGCCTCGACCTCGTGGCGCTCGTAGTACTCGAGTGCGACGATCATCGGTTCGCGGGGCTTGTCGGTACCTTGATCGGGTTGTGCGCGATGGCGTAGGTGTCCTCGCGATTGGCCTACAACGACCACGTTGCCGACTGTCCGCCGGTGCCTGTTGACGTTGCGTGGCGCGAGGCCGGCGTCGCCGAGGGATCGCAGGAAGGCGCTGGCCGCGCGCCGGTCATCTTGCGGACGTCGGCGTCGCCGAAGACGGCCATGATGCGGCCGGGCGGACTCCCTCCACCGCGCTTGTGCGGCCGGCCCTGTTCATGCAGCAGGCAGGGTAGAGCGCCGGGACCAGCTGAGCCGGCGAGGAACGGCCCCCTCGCCGCAGGGCGTCAGTGGCCAAAAACACTACGCGTTGGATTTCGCGGCGGCGCGTCGCGTCAGCCCCCTCGGCGAACGTACTTCCCGGGTGTTGGCGGCGGAGCAACCGCGGGCGGACCGAGTGGGAGGGTGTGGCAAATGTTGAGCTTTGACGCCGTGCTCTTTGACTTCGCTGGGACCCTTTCGGCGCCGCGAACCGCAACGGACCAACTGCGTATCGCGGCCCCGCACCTGGGTGAGGTCGAGATCGCCTCGTTGGCTTCGAGGCTTACCGCGGCCGGACTGCCCGGCGGTCCTTATCCCACGACGATGCCCGATCACGCCGCGGAGAGCTACGCCGCTCGAGATGTCGACGAGGCCACGCATCGTCTCGCATACACCACGCTGATCGAGACGGTCGTCGCCCCCGATCTGGCTCGCTCCATCTACGACCTGGTTCGCATTCCAGCCGGGTGGGTCGTGTACGCAGACGCGTTCGCCACGCTGGAGCAGCTGCGCCAGCTCGGTGTTCGCCTCGGCGTCGTCACGAACGTCGGATATGACCTGCTGCCGGTCGCCGAAGGGTTGGGACTTCGCCAACGGCTCGACGCGTGGACGAGCTCAGCGGTCGTCGGCGCCGCGAAGCCTGACCCGCGGATCTTCGAAGTGGCCCTGGCCTCGCTCGGCGTCGCGGCCGAGCGGTGTCTGATGGTCGGCGACAATCCCGAGGCCGACGCGGGCGGCGTGGCTCTCGGCCTCACGACCATCCTGCTGCCGATGTCGCACCCTGGCGCGCACCACGGACTCGGCACTGTCGTACGTGCCGCCGGCGCGTAGATCTAGCCCCTCCGGCGAGGGGTGATCACCCGTGTGTCGCCGTATCGTCCTGGAGATCGGCTACGTCGGCTCGTACATCTGGAAGCTGCGTCAGGTCATCGGTCACGACCTGATCGTCGCCCCCGGGGCGGTGGTCGTCGCCGTGGACAGCCACGGCAATGTGCTGCTCATCAAGCGGTCGGACACCGGCGACTGGGCGTTGCCTGGCGGCGCGGCCGAGCCAGGCAGCACCTTCGCGAGCTCGGCCGCCGCCGAGCTCTCAGAAGAGACCGGGCTGGCCGCTGAGCTGTCAGATCTCATCGCCTTCGCGAGCATCTCCGACGAGCGCTGGACGAACTTTACGTTCCCCAACGGCGACGTGGTCCACAGCTTCAACCTCTGTTTCGAAGCCCGCGTCTGGAGCGGCGCCCCCCGGGCCGACGCGGTCGAGTCCAGCGCCGTTGCGTTCTTCGACCCGGCGTCGCTGCCCTCCCCGATGCTGCCGATGTCGGCCCGCGTGCTCGAGCTCTGGGCCGCGTACTCGTCGTCAAAGACGTTCCAGGCGGGCTGAGCGGCAGTGCTCAGGTGCTCAGACGGGTGGCCGAGCGCGCCGGGTTCACGCGTGAAGGGGTGCTGCGCGGCTTCTACCGCGGCAGGCACGGCCAGGAGGACATCGTGATGTACGGCTTACTGGCGGGGGACCTCAAGCGCTGAAGCTGCCGCCCGGGCTCGTGCCCCCACCCGGTCCGCTGCGAACGCTCGCGGTCACCAGCGCCGTCAGCGCCGCGGGCACGAGCCTGACGGTCACCACGCCCGGCGGCGTCCCGTGTGATCACCGTTCTCGGCGTGCACGCGGGGCGCGTCCTCGCCGGGACCGAGGCGCTGCTCGAGCACGCCGAGCTCATCGCCGGCGGTCACGATGTCCTCGCCGCGCTCGCCCCGGCGCACGACGGCGCCGAACGCCTCGTGCTCGGCGCGGACCTCCCGTCTGCCATTGAGCGCATCGCGGCCGTGGTCGACGGCGAGCCACTCCCCGGGGGTGCCGGCGGCAGCGTGGTCGTGCTGGCCTCCGGCGACCCGGGCTTCTTCGGCATCGTCCGCCGCCTCGCCGCGCGCTTCGGCGCGGAGC
>JACCYI010000013.1 GCA_013696535.1 Solirubrobacterales bacterium | reverse complement strand
GTGTTCGGCGGTGGCGCCGGCGCCCACCGCGAGCGCCCCGAGCCGCCACGCGTCGTCGGCGACCGTGGGGCGCGCCTCGGCGTGGGCCTGGGCGCTCAGCGAGATCACATCGGCGAGCTGGCTGACGGCCTCCAGGTCGCCGAGATCCGCGAGCCGGGCCAGCCCAAGGGCGTAGAGGCGGTCGCCGGCCAGCAACGCGAGATCCGGGTCCGACGGCTGCACCACCCGTCCCGTGCCGTAGTGCTGCAGGTAGCCCTCGCGGATCGCCTCTACGAGTAGCGCGTACTCGGCCGGAGCGCCTGCCGCAAAAGGCCCCGCGGCGGCCAGCGCACCGTGCACGGCGGGCGCCGGTGAGCCCCGATCCGGCACGGTGTCCGCTCCGACGAGAAGGTCACCAAGGTCGCCCACGATCTCCGCCAGGGCCGACAGCGGGTCCCCGGTGGATTGCCGACCGGGCTCGTCCTCGGGCGGGTCCGGCACACCGCTCACGTCGCCACCTCTCCGAACGCGGCGGCAGCGGCCTCCAGCGTGCGAGTGACGTGCTCCTCTGAATGCGCGAGCGACGGAAACCACGCCTCGAACTGGGATGGAGGCGGGTAGACGCCGCGGGCGAGCAGCGCGCGGCACCAGGCCGCGTACCCCGCTCCATCGCACGCGGAGGCGCTCGCGTAATCGGTCACCGGACCCGACGAGAAGAAGACAGTCAACAGGCCGCAGGTCTGTGTCACCTGCACCGGCATTCCGTGGCGCGCCGCCGCTTCGGTCAACCCATCGGCCAACGTCCGGGTGGTTTGAGCCAGCTTCGCGTAGGCGGCGTCGTCGAGCAGCTCGAGTGCCGCCCGGCCCGCGGCGACCGCGAGTGGATTGCCCGAGAGCGTCCCGGCCTGATAGACGTCCCCCGCCGGCGCGATGCGCTCGAGGAGCTCGACCGAGCCACCGTAGGCCGCGGCGGGCAGACCTCCGCCGATGACCTTGCCCATGATGGTGAGGTCGGGAGACACGCCCGAGAGCTCCTGCGCACCCCCCGGCGCGATTCGGAAGCCCGTGATCACCTCGTCGAAGACCAGCAGGGCGCCGTTTACGTCCGAGAGCTCGCGCAACCTCTCCAGGAAGCCCGCGGCGGGCGGGACCAGCCCCATGTTCGCCGGGTAGGCCTCGACGAGCACGGCGGCGAACTCGTGCTCGGAGAACGCCCGCTCGACGGCGCTCGCATCGTTCCAGGGCACTATCACGGTGGCCGCGGTGGCTGCCTCGGGCACCCCGGGTGATGAAGGGATGCCCTGGGTGGCCAGGCCGGAGCCGGCCTCGGCGAGCAGGCCGTCGACGTGTCCGTGGTAGGCCCCTGCGAATTTCAGCAGCGTCGTGCGCCCGGTGACGGCGCGGGCCAGCCGCACGACGCTCATGGCCGCCTCCGTCCCACTCGAGGTCATGCGCAGCATGTCGACCGACGGCATGCGGCTCGCGACCAGCTCGGCGAGCTCCACTTCTCCGGCCGTCGCGGCGCCGAAAGTGGTGCCCCGCGAGGCGGCGTCGGCGACTGCGGCCAAGATGGCGGGGTGGGCGTGGCCGTGGATCAGCGGGCCCCAAGAGCACACGTAGTCGACGTACACGTTCCCGTCGACGTCGGTGAGCGCGGCACCGGCGCCGCGTTCGATGAAGATCGGATCGCGTCCGATGGATCGCATGGCGCGCACGGGAGAGTTCACGCCGCCGGGCAGGACCCGCACGGCCCGCCGGTACAGCTCGGCCGACCGGGTGTCCGTCAGCGAGGTCGACATCTCAGACGCCGCCGTGCTCGCGCTCCCAGGCGGCGAAATCGTCGGTGAAGTAGATCATCCGGATCTTCTTGAACTCGGTCGAGGAGTAGAGGGTCGACCGGTTCTCGATCCCGGTCGCCTCGGCGATCGAGTCGAGGATGGCGTCGCACTCCTCCTTGGAGCGCCCGTGGGCCATCGTGAAGACGGAGTACGGCCAGTCCTGGTACGTCGGGCGCTGGTAGCAGTGGGAGATGCCCCGATACGCCGCCATCTGCTTTCCCGTCTCGAGGATCTCGTCCTCGGGCACGGCCCAGACACCCATGCCGTTGGCGCTGAAGCCGGCTCGCCGGTGGTAGAGGATGGCAGCGACGCGGCGCAGGCCGCCCCGTTCGCGGAGCGACTCAAGGCCGGCGATGACGTCCTCCTGCGAGGCACCGAGCCGCTCCGCAGCCCGGGCGTAGGGCTCGGACACGATGGGCATGTCGCCCTGCGTCGCGCGGATGATCGCGATGTCGTGCTCGGACACCTCGATGGGCTCGAGCTCGAGTGGCTCCTTGGCTTCCGCGGCCTCGGAGAGCGCATCCGTGCCCTTCTCCATCTCGAGATCCATCCGGATCTTGAAGAGCTTGAGGGTCGGCAGCTGTCGGATCGACTCGGCGCCCGCCCTGGCGGCCATCACTTCCAGCGTACCGTCCAGCCCGAGCTTCGAACGGGGCTCGGTGGCGAGCGTGAACCACAGGTTGAATTCGTGGTTGCGCAGGTAGTTGTGGGTGACGCCCGGGTGGGTGTTGATGAACTTGGCCGCCCGGTGCGGATACTCGGGGTCGACCTTGGCTGCGACGAGCATCGATTGATAGCCGAGCGCCCGCGTGTCGAAGATCGGTGTCACCTGCCGGATGATGCGGTGCTCGATGAGGTGGCTGACGCGCTTGAGCACTTCCTCCTCCGAGACTCCGGCCAGCCCGGCGACGCGCGCGAAGGGCCGGCGCTCCAGTGGGAAGCGGCCCTGCATGAGATTAAGCAACTTCTTGTCGGTCTCGTCGAGGGGGATCGCCGCTCCGTCCTTGCGAGCCCGGACCTTCACTTGAGCCATTTCGCGACATCCTTGGCGTGGTAGGTGATGACGATGTCGGCTCCCGCCCGACGGATGCCGGTGAGGGCCTCGAGCACGGCGGCACGCTCGTCGAGCAGTCCGGCCGCCGCGGCGGCCTTGACCATGGCGTACTCCCCACTCACGTTGTACGCGGCGACGGGCAGCCTGGTTGACTCTTTGACGCGCCGGATTACGTCGAGGTAGGGGAGCGCGGGCTTGACCATAAGGACATCCGCGCCCTCGTCGGCGTCGAGGCGAGCCTCGCGCACGGCTTCCTCCGCATTGGCCGGATC
>JACCYI010000007.1 GCA_013696535.1 Solirubrobacterales bacterium | reverse complement strand
TTCGAGCATGTAGGCGAGCACCCGCTCGGGGATCGAGCCGAAGTAGTGGTCGTCGAGCTCATGGCCCTTGGGCGGCTTGGCGCCGAACAGGGTGCGCTCCGTCGAGAGCAGGTCGGGCCGCTCGAAGAAGTACTGCTCGTCGATCAGGAAGTACTCCTGCTCGGCGCCCACCGTGGTGAAGACGCGGGTGGCGTCGACGTCGAGCACCTCGAGCGCGCGAACGGCCGCGCGCGAGAGCGCATCCATCGAGCGCAGGAGCGGGATCTTGTGATCCAGCGCTTCGCCCGTCCACGAGGCGAAGGCGGTCGGGATGCACAGCAGCGCCCCGTTGGGGTTCTCGAGGATGAACGCGGGCGAGGTCGGATCCCAGGCCGTGTAGCCACGCGCCTCAAAGGTCGCCCGGATGCCGCCCGTAGGGAACGAGGAGGCGTCGGGCTCGCCCTGGATGAGCTCCTTGCCGGAGAACTCCGCGATCGCCGCGCCCTCGCTCGTGGGGTTGTAGAAGGAGTCGTGCTTCTCCGCCGTGGATCCCGTGAGCGGCTGGAACCAGTGGGTGAAGTGAGTCGCGCCGCGCTCCATCGCCCACTCGCGCATGGCCACGGCCACCGAGTCGGCGAGGTCTGGGTCGAGGCCGCCGCCCGACTCGAGCGTCGCCTGCAGGCCTCTGAACGCCGCCTTGGGAAGCCGCTGGCGCTGCACCTCGGCCGAGAACACGTTGGCGCCGAACACCTGGTTGACGGGCAGCGTCAGGTCCGGCGCGCCGAGGGCACCCCCGTTGGGGCTCCACTGTGCGGCCATGACGTTTCGCGTTCGGGTGCGTGCCACGTTGAGACTCCTCCTGATTCAGGTTTTCGCGGGCTTCAGCCTAGGGGCACCGGCCGCGCCGGACGTTGTCCACTCGGCCAAAGATGTGCCCTGGGGGTCCGCCCCGCCGTCGGCCGCCGACCGGATGGAGAAAGCGAGCCCGCGATGTTTCGACCCCGGGACAAAGACCGTCGGCCGGCGGGTGCGGAGACTGCTCGGACGATGCTGACCCGACGAGGAGGATGTATGCGACGTTCGTGGCTAGCCCGTGGGGTCATGATGACCCTGCTGGCGATGTTGGTGATCCCCGGCGCGGCTTCGGCCGACACCCTGGACGCGGCCAACAACGGGGTGCTGCCGCAGTCCGTGGCCATCAACTCGATCTGGGTGGTGCTGGCGGCCATCCTCGTCATCTTCATGCAGGCCGGCTTTGCGTTCCTGGAGATCGGCTTCTCCCGAGGTAAGAACGCCGGCACCGTCATCGCGAAGATCCTCACGAACTTCTCGATCGCGGCCCTCATGTACTGGTCTGTCGGCTTCGCCTTCGCCTTCGGCAACGGCGAGATCATCGGCTCGGACGGCTTCTTCCTGCGCGACTACGGCGACCCCCAGGCGGCCTTCGCGGTCATGGGCTTGTCCGACGCCACGATCGAGGCCAAGTGGCTGTTCCAGTTCTCCTTCTGCGCGGTGTCCCTGGCCATCGTGTGGGGAACGACGCTCGAGCGCATCAAGTTCGGCGTCTACATCATCTACGCGGTCGTCTTCGCGGGCCTGATCTACCCCATCGCCTCGCACTGGGTGTTCGGCGGCGGCTGGCTGCAGAACAACCTCGGCATGCAGGACTTCGCCGGATCGACTGCCGTCCACCTGATCGGCGCCACCGGCGCGCTCGCGGTGCTGCTGCAGCTCGGCGCCCGAAGGGGCAAGTACTCAAACGACGGGACGCCGCGGGCGATCCCGGGACACAACATGCCGCTCTTCGGCCTGGGCGTCTTCATTCTGCTGATCGGGTGGTTCGGCTTCAACCCGGGCTCGACCCTCGGGGCGCTCGACGGGCGCTTCCCCGAGGTGGCCCTGGTCACGTTGCTCGCCGCCGGCTCGGGCGTGCTCACCTCGATCATCACCGCGGCGTACAAGACCAAGTCGATCGACATCGGCATGGCGGGCAACGGCGCGATCGGCGCACTCGTGGCCATCACCGCACCCTCGGGCTACGTCGAGGCGTGGACCGCCCCGATCATCGGCGCCATCGCCGGCATCATCGTCCCGTTGTCGATCTACGCGATCGACAAGAAGCTCGACGATCCGGTGGGCGCCCTGTCCGCCCATGGCGTCGCCGGCATCTGGGGCACGCTGTCGTGCGGCATCTTCACCTCGCCGCGTCTGGCCGAGTACAACGCCTTCGGCGACCCGGGTCTTGTCTACTCAGGATCCTTCGGGCAGCTCGGCACGCAGCTGCTCGGCGTGGTGGTGGTCTTCGCGTTCGTCTTCACCCTCTCCTACGGAACCTTCTACGCGATCAAGAAGACCTATGGGCTGCGGGTCTCTGAGGATGAGGAAGAGGCCGGACTGGACATTGTGGAGCACGGCATGTACGGGTACCCCGAACAGTTCATACCGGCGCCTGAGCTCATCGGCTACGCGAACGCCCCTGGCTCGCGTGATATTCCGACGGGCGCGAAGTCGGCGTCGTCCACTCGGGAGGTCCCCGCATGAAGAAGGTCGAAGCGTTCATCCGGCACGAAGCGTTCGAGCCGATCCGCACGGAGCTGCTGGGCCTGGGCTTTCCCTCGCTCACGATCTCCGAGGTCAAGGGCTCGGGTCGCCAGAAGGGCATCACCGAGCGCTACCGGGGGGCGGAGCTGACCAACTACCTGCGCCCCAAGGTCAAGCTCGAGTGCGTCGTGGCCAGCCGGGACGTCCAGACGGTGGTCGACACGATCCTCAAGCACGCTCGCACGGGCTCCATCGGCGACGGCAAGGTCTTCGTCATGCCTGTAGAAGAGGCGTACCGGATCCGCACGGGCGAATCGGGCGAGCAGACCCTCCAAGCCCATCCCGACCCGGCGGTAGCGCCCGCGGCTTGACCACGGCTGACACCGGGCGGCACGTCGTCTCCGAGCACGACGAGCCGCCCGGATCGGCCTTCCTCACGTGATGCAAGCCCACTCATACGGTCAGCCTGACGACGTCACTCTCGTGCAGCGCCTGCGCGAGGTGCACCTGCAGATGGTCGACGCCGTGTTGAGCGGCGAAGGCCTGGAGCGGGTCGCCCGGCTCGCGGCCAAAGCCACGGGCGGGACCGTCTCCATCGTCATCCCGCGGCTCGGCGCTGCGGTGCTCTCCGGTCAAGGTGGCGCCGAGCTCGCGGATCTGCGCCGCTATATGGGAGCGCGCGTCAAGGATCGCCCGGCCCCGGTGCCGGCGGGCGTGACGGTCGAGGTTCCGATCGCATCGGGCGACGAGATCATCGGCGCCGTGATCCTCCTGGGCGCCGACGGTGGCGGGGAATGCACGGAGTTCCTAACCTGGCGGCGGTCGCATCGCTCACCGAGGTGGCCATCGAGGAGGCTCGCGAAGAAGTCGAGCTCAACCTCCGGGGCTCCTTCCTGGAGGAGCTGCGGTCGCGGCCCGAGCTCGACCCAGCCGAGGTCGTGCGCCGGGCCGGGAAGCTCGGCTGCGACCTCTCCCGTGGCGCGGTGGTGCTCTGCGCGGAGCTGACCACGGACCGGCCGCGTCACGTCGTGGCCACCATCTCCGGCGAGTACGCGGGCGCGCTGGCGCAGCACATGGAGGACCGTGTGTACGCCCTGCTGCCCGCTTCGGAGATCGACGGCCCACCCGAGGCGACGCTGGTCGCCGCCCGCAAGCTGGCCGCACAGTTGCAACGCCTCGGGATTGTCGGGATCTCGAGCTTTTACTCCGATCCTGCTGAGCTCGGCCGCGCCATCCAGGAGGCCGAGCTCGTGCTCGACGTGCTCAAGCGCACGGACGGGTCCGGCATGCCGCCCGAGGACATCGGCACGGGCACCTACCGTCTGCTCTTCCGCGTGCTCGCCTCCCATCCGGAGGAGGTCCGCTCCTTCTACGACGACACGGTCGCGGCGATCGTCTCATACGACGACCAGTACGCCACTGACCTCGTCGGCACGCTGGAGGCCTACCTCGGGCAGAACTGCAACATGAACGCGACCGCGGCGGCCATCTACGCCCACCGCCACACCGTCGCCTACCGGCTCGAGCGCGTCAAGGAGTTGACCGGGCTCGACCCCATGCAGTCCGAGGATCGGGAGCGCTTGGGCCTAGGGCTCAAGGCGTATCGGATCATCGCCCCGCGCCTGCCGCGGTAGTGCTCTCCCACGCCCCAACGCCCCAACGCCCCGCACGCCGAACGCCCAATACGCGCAACAGCCGGTCGACCCGACGCCGCCGGCGGATCGTCACTCGACGCCGCTGCGGATCACCTCGCCGTCGTCACCCACCCTTGAGTCGACCGGCTTGTCGTCGATGCTGACCTTCAGGGTTCCCGATGCGCGGGTCCCCGGCGCCCGGCGAGCCCGGCCGTTGAGGCCTGCAGCAACCTCGTAGCCGACCTTGTAGGAGCCCGACTCTACCGCTGTGAGCCGGAACGAGAAGGTCTTGGTCCGCTGGGGCGCGAGCCGGCCGAGTGCCCAGGTGTTCGTGTAGGCGGTCTCGCCGCCCTTCGGACCGGCGTCGACGATCCACACCGGCCGCTCGGAATCGGCGAGGCGCGGATCCTCCGTCGCTTGACCGAAGGCGGAGTTGGCTCCGCCGGGGCGACGCGACTGCGTCCTGACCGTCAGGGAGACGTTGGGAGCGGTTCTGGCGCCCGCGTTGCGCACCTGGACGCGCAGCGTGCTGCGCTGCGCGATGGACTGCCTGCGAGGGAAGGACGCCCGCACGACCTCGACCTTGAAGTCGCCGCGCGGCTCGTCGGCATCCTGGCGCTCGCGGCCACCGCAGCTCGCTGCGCCTGACACGGCCAGGGCACACGCCGCGACCGCCGCCGCCGATTTGCCCGTCCCAGGCATCAGCGCGCGAACATACCAGCGGCCCGCGCCGCCGGAGGCGGTTCCGCGCCCTGTTCGGTTCGGGTTTGGCAGTGGCGAGAGAGGTCCCCTAGTCTGCCGCGAAGTGTCCGAAGTCCGGCTCGCCTCGGCGTGTCGTCGAGGGGGGGAACCGCCCGTGGTCCGTAACGTCGCCGATCGAGCCTTCCTGCCGGCGAAGAGCCTGCTCGAAGAAGTGGGCGACATGATGATCCTTACCGGCAAGACGATCGTGTCGGCGCTGCGCCCGCCCTACCCGTACGGCGGCGAGTTCGTCTCCCAGTTCCTGTTCGCGCTCAGGCTCTGCTGGTTCCCCCTCGTGGTCTCCACGGTGGCCTTCGGCTACGGCGCCCCGGGCCTGCAGGCCGCAAACTTCCTCGTGCTCTTCGGTGCCCTGGACCGTCTGGGCGGTTTCTTCGTCCTGGCCTCCATTCGCGAGTTCGCGCCGTTCGTGACCGCGATCGTGCTCGCCGGCGTGGCGGGCACCGCGATCACCGCAGACCTGGGGGCGCGCAAGATCCGCGAGGAGCTCGACGCCCTCCAGGTGCTGGGCGTCGACCCGGTCAAGAACCTCGTGGTACCGCGCTTCCTTGCGCTCATGCTCGTCACGGGACTGTTCGACATCTATGCGCTGCTCTTCGGGATCTTCGGCGGCATCGTGGCCACGCTGGTCAACGGTGCCTCGCTCGGCCCGTTCTGGGCCACCTTTTTCACGAACGCCTCGATCACGGACCTCTGGGGCTCCGTGGTCAAGACGACGATGTTCGGCGCGATCATCGCCATCGTCTGCTGTTACAAGGGGATGACCGCGTCGGGCGGCGCCGAGGGGGTCGGCCGAGCGGTCAATCAGGCCGTGGTGATCGCGATCATGGGTGTCTTCGCGTTCAACTACGTGTTCACGCAGACCCTTCTCGCCACCCATCCCGAGATCATCCAGCCGAGATGACGGGCGCACGCTGATGGGCCGTACGTGGATGGCCGTCCCGCGCGAATGGGTCGCGACGTTCGGCGAGCTCGTGAAGTTCTGCTCGCGCGTGGTGGGCGAGGTGCTCGGGCTCCGTGTTCTGCGGTTCTTCGGGGAGGCGCTACGTCAGGCCGGCGTGCTGATCCTCTCCTCGACGCTCGTCATCTGGGGGCTCATCTTCATCATCGGCCTGCAGTGCGGGATCGAGGGCGCGTACTTCACGCGGTCGGTGGGCGCGCCGCCCTACGCCGGGGTCTTCGCCGCCTGGTGCGACCTGCGGGAGCTTGTGCCATACGCCTTCGGCTACATGATGGCCGCGAAGGTCGGCACGGGCATCGTGGCGGAGCTCGGCTCCATGCGGATCTCCGACGAGATCGACGCGCTCGAGGTCATGGGCATCTCCTCGATGACCTTCCTCTGCGCCACCCGGCTGTTGGCGGCCTGGCTCGTGCTGCCTTTCATGTACCTCGCCGGAGTGGGGGCCGGTTTCTTCGCCTCCTACCTGGCGATCGTCCAGCAGATCGGCGACGTCTCCTCGGGAGGGTTCTTCCTGATCTTCTGGCTCTTTCAGAATCCGACCGATCTCCTGTACAGCATCATCAAGGGCATGTCGATGGCCACGGTCATCGTGCTGGTCGGGTGCTACTACGGCTACAACGCGCGCGGCGGGCCCGTCGGTGTCGGCACCGCGACCGCGAAGTCCATGGTCCTCAACATCGTGCTCGTGCACCTCATCGGGATGCTCGGCACCCAGCTGTTCTGGGGCGCCAACCCTCGAGCCCCCATCGGAGGTTGACCGGCGCGCGATGAGCACGCAAGACGAATACGAGAGCGCGAAGCTCCGTGGCGCCAAGGCCCGGGAGGACTACGCCCGAGGTCTCGCGCCCTCGGGGTCGAGCCCCGACGACGAGTACCGCTGGCATACGGGTGCGAGCCGGCCGACCGGCGTCCCCGATGCGGTCGAGTTCGTGGACGTCCACAAGGCCTTCGGGCGCAACCAGATCCTGCGGGGTCTCAACATGGGCATTCCCGAAGGCAAGATCTCGATGATCCTCGGACCTTCGGGAACCGGCAAGTCCGTCTGCATCAAGCACATGGTCGGCCTGCTCTATCCCGATGACGGCGACGTCCTCGTGCACGGCGAGTCGGTCCCCAACATGGCCGACACCCGGCTGTTCGAGATGCGCAAGAAGTTCGGCGTCCTGTTCCAGGACGGCGCGCTCTTCGGCTCGATGGATCTCTTCGACAACGTCTGCTTCCCGCTGCGCCAGCACACGGACAAGTCCGAGGAGGAGATCGGCGAGATCGTCTCGCGCCGCTTGCGTGAGGTCGGCCTCGAGGGGGCGCACGACAAGATGCCCAACGAGCTCTCGGGCGGCATGCGCAAGCGCGCCGGCTTCGCGCGCGCACTCGTGCTCGATCCGGACATCGTGCTCTTCGACGAGCCCGACTCGGGCCTTGATCCGGTGCGCACCGCCCTGCTCTGCGAGCTCATCCAGGAGATCCACGAGGAGAACGGCGGCGCTTACGTCGTGATCACCCACGACATCATGTCCGCCAAGCGGGTGGCGGAGCACATCTCCGTGCTGTGGAAGGGCCGCATCGTCGAGTCGGGCCCCGCGGAAGAGCTGTTCAGCTCCGACAACCTGTTCGTCCGCCAGTTCCTCTCGGGCGCGTCGCGCGGCCCGTTGGGCATGGAGTGACGTCACCTTGAGTTTCGCCCGTGTCGCGGCGCTGGGGGCGCTGGTGGTGGTCGTGGCGCTGGCGGGAGTCCTGCTGCTGCGCGGCAGCGCCACGCACGAGTACCTCCTCTACTTCCAGAACGCGGGCCAGCTCGTCCGCGACGACGACGTGCAGGTCGGCGGCCGCCGGATCGGCTCCGTGCGCGAGATCACGCTGACCCGCGACAACCAGGCGCGAGTCCGCGTCGAGGTGGAGGAGCCGTACGCGCCGCTGCACGTGGGCTCGAAGGCCGTTATCCGCCAGACGTCGCTGTCGGGCATCGCCAATCGCTACGTCGGGCTGGTGCCGGGTCCGAACTCGGCGGACGAGCTCGACGACGGCGGCGAGCTCCGCGCGGACGCCACCACCACCCCGGTGGACCTCGACCAGCTCTTCAACACCCTCGACGAGAAGACCCGGACCGACCTCCAGAACGTGATTCAGGGCTTCTCCACCCAATACGACGGCAAGGGCAAGCAGGCCAACGCCGCGGCGCGCTACTTCAGCCCGGCGCTCTCCTCGTCGCGCAAGCTGGTCAATCAGCTCAACCGCGACTCCGGGGGGCTCACGCGCTTCCTGGTCAACACCTCCAAGGCGATGGGGGCGCTGGCCGAGCGCCGCGACGATGTCGCCGGCTTGGTCACGAACTCAAACACGGTGGCCGGCGCGGTGGGACAGGAGTCAGATGCGCTGTCACAGGCGCTCGGCCGCCTGCCCGGCACGCTGCGCAAGGCCGACACCACCTTCGTCAACCTGCGCTCGACCCTCGTGGACCTCGATGAGCTCGTCGACGAGTCAAAGCCCGCGACCCGCCGGCTGGCCCCGCTCCTGCGCGAGCTGCGACCGCTCGTCCGCGACGCCCGGCCGACGGTGGCCGACCTGCGCAGGCTGATTCGGCGGGCGGGCCCCGACAACGACCTCGTCGAGGCGACGCGCAAGCTGCCGGCGCTGCAGCGCGTGGCGAGCCCGGCCTTCGACCACTCCCGTGAGGCGCTGAGAAAGACCCAGCCCGTGCTCGAGTTCGCGCGGCCCTACGCTCCCGACCTCGCGGGCTGGCTGCGCGACTTCGGGCAGGGCTCAGCCGCCTATGACGCCAACGGCCACTACGCCCGTATCCAGCCCATCTTCAACGCGTTCTCCTTCACGGATGACGCACAGGGAGGGACGCTGACGCCCAACAAGCCGGGCGAGCGCTTCAACGGCCTTCAGTCGGGCGCCTACGAGCGCTGCCCGGGCTCCGCCACGCAACCTCCCGCCGACGGCTCGGCGCCCTTCCAGGACGGCTCGAACCTCTCAGGGGCCGAGTGCGACAAGAACCTGACCCCACCCGGCCCGTGAAGCGCATCGTCCTCATCTTCCTCGGCCTGGCGGCCGTCGCCACGCTCGCGATCGCCGGCGCGGGATCGGACGGTGACACCTACCGCGTGCGCGCGATCTTCGACAACGCGGGCTTCGTCATCGCGGGCGAGGACGTCAAGGTCGCTGGGGTCAAGGTCGGCGTGGTCGAGTCGCTCGACGTGACCCGGGACGCAAAGGCCGCGGTTGTGCTGCGCATCGAGGATCCGGGCTATCAGGACTTCCGATCGGACGCTCGCTGCATCGTGCGTCCGCAATCACTGATCGGCGAGAAGTTCGTCGAGTGCGAGCCCACCCAGAAGCGTGCGGTCGGCGCGAAGGGCGCCCCCGCACTCGAGAAGATCGAGCGCGGACCGGGCGAAGGGCAGAGGCTGCTGCCGGTGCAGAACACGAGCAAGTCGGTCGATCTGGACCTCATCAACAACACGATGAGGCTGCCGTACCGGCAGCGCTTCTCGATCATCCTCAACGAGCTGGGCACCGGCCTGGCGGGGCGCGGAGAGGACTTGCGCGAGGTCATCCGTCGCGCCGACCCCGCCCTGCGTGAGGTCGATGAAGTGCTCGAGATCCTTGCGAGCCAGAACAAGACCCTCACGCGGCTCGCAGAGGATTCAGATCAGGCCATCGCGCCCCTCGCCCGCGAGCGCAAGCGGGTGACCAGCTTCATCGAGCAGTCGGGCGAGGTCGCTTCGGCGACGGCCGAACGGCGCACTGAGCTGGAAGCCGACTTGGAGCGCCTTCCGGGCTTCCTGCGTGAGCTCACGCCCACCATGGCGCGCCTCGGGGACTTCGCCGACGAGGCCACTCCCGTGTTCTCAGACCTCGGCGCTCGCGCCCCGCAGATCAATCAGCTGATCGCGGAGCTCGGGCCCTTTTCACGCGCCGCCACCCCGGCACTCGACACGCTGGGCGAGGCGACGAAGGTCGGCCTCCCGGCGCTTCAGAAGGCCCGGCCCGTGGTCCGCGACCTCGGGACCTTCGCGCGCCGGGTGCGACCCGTGGCAGCGAGCCTCGAGGGCGTGCTCACGTCCTTCCGCCGCACGGACGGCATCCCGAGACTGATGAACTTCCTCTTCTACTCGGCGTCGGCCATCAACGGCTACGACGCCTTCGGCCACTACCTGCGCGCCGCCCTGCTGGTCAACACCTGCTCGAACTACGTGACGGTGCCCCTCAGTGGCTGCACGGCAAACTTCCGCGCGCCGCAAGAGCAGGAGTCGGAGATCGCCTCCGCCTCTGCCGGGCCGGCCGATCCGGTGCTCGATCGCACCGCGAAGGTGCTCGCGGGTGCCGATCCCAAGGACGTCGGCACGGGGGAGCCCGTGCCGCGAGCCCCTTCGGACGCAACGGATCCCCCCGCTCGGAGCGCAACCGCCGAGCCGGATCCCCGTGCCACCGCGACGCCTCGGAGGGACTCACCCACCGATACCGCCCTGGGCGGCTTGCTCGACTACCTGCTCGGAGACGACGGCGGATGAGGGGGCGCGGCTCGGGCGGCATCGCCGGCAATCCGGTCCTGATCGGCGCCGCCACGACGCTCGTGATCATCGTCGCCGTCTTCCTGGCCTACAACGCCAACCAGGGTCTCCCGTTCGTGCCGACCTACCAGCTCAAGGTCGATGTGCCCAGCGGCGCCAACCTCGTGCGGGGCAACGAGGTCCGTGTGGGCGGGGCGCGGGTCGGGACGGTCGACCGCATCGAGGCGCGGCGCCGGCCCGACGGGACGAACTTCGCGCGGCTGGTCCTCAAGCTCGACAAGGCGGTGGATCCGCTCCCGCGCGACTCCAAGATCGCGATTCGCTCGAAGTCGGCGCTCGGCTTGAAGTACGCCGAGATCACCCGCGGCGAATCGAGCCGGGGATTCGCGGACGGCGAGACGATGCCCCTCTCGGCTTCCGCGCCCAATCAGGTGGAGTTCGACGAGGTCATCAACACCTTCGACGACCGCACGCGGGCCGGCATCCAGGGGAGCCTCGACGGCTTCGGGACGGCGCTGGCGGGGCGTGGAGCCGGTTTGAACGCCGCCATCGGGGCCTTCCGCCCGCTGTTGGGCAACGTCATCCCGGTGGCGCAGAACCTGTCCTCGAGGAGCACGGACCTGCGCGGCCTCGTCCGGGGCCTCAGCCGGGCAGCCGCCGAGGTGGGGCCGGTGGCCCAGACCCAGGCCGACCTGTTCTCGAACCTCGACACGACGTTCACCGCCCTCAACCAGGTGGCCCGGCCCTACATCCAGGACTCGATCAGCGAAGGCGCTCCGGCGCTCGACGCGGCGGTCCGCTCCTTTAAAGTTCAGCAGCCCTTCCTCCGCAACACCGCCGGCTTGTTCGCCGACCTGCGACCGGGAGCGCGCGCCCTGCGGACCGCCGCTCCCGACCTCTCCGAGGCCCTGCGGGTCGGAACGCCGACCCTGCTGCGGGCCCCGGCACTCAACCGGCGCCTGGAGCCGGTATTCACGACGCTTCAGGCCTTCGCCGAGGATCCCGCCGTGCCGCGAGCGATCCGTCGCCTCTCGGAGACCGCCCGGACGTTGCGCCCGACCCTCGAGTACCTCGCGCCCGCACAGACCACCTGCAACTACGTGTCCCTGTTCTTCCGCAACATCGCTTCGGTGGTCTCCGAAGGTGACGCGAACGGCACGTGGCAGCGCTTCATCATCGTCGCTACGCCTGCAGGACCGAACAACGAGGGGCTTGCTTCCGCAAAGCCCGCCGACGGGCCGACCGAAGCCAATCACCTGCACTCGAACCCCTACCCGAACACCGCAGCGCCGGGTCAGCCCAAGGAGTGCGAATCCGGCAACGAGGTCTATCTCCGCGGCAGGACCACGATCGGAAACGTGCCCGGGACCCAGTCGGCGACGACCGAGGTCATCCCCTGATGCCCTCCAGACGCCGCACGGGTCGTGGGGGCCGCCGGCCGCAGGTCGTCGGGCTCGTCGCCCTGGTGCTCATCGCCCTCGGCACCTACCTGGGATTCACGAAGGACGTCCCCTTCACGCGCGGGTTCGAGGTCAAGGCGGTGTTCGAGTCGGCGAACTCGATCCGTCCGAACTCACCCGTGCGGATCGCGGGCGTCAACGTCGGCAAGGTCTCGAAGATCGAGGCCCGCGACGGCACGGATGCCGCCGTGGTCACCATGCAGATCTCAGACGACGGGCTGCCGATCCACAAGGACGCGACGCTCAAGATCCGGCCCCGCATCTTCCTGGAGGGCAACTTCTTCGTCGAACTGCGGCCCGGCACCCCGAGCGCGCCGACGGTGGACGACGGCTACACGATCAAGGTGACCCAGACCGCGACGCCCGTACAGCTCGATCAGGTGCTCACCGCGCTGCAGAAGGACACGCGCGAGGATCTCAAGGACGTCCTCGACGGTCTGGGCACGGCGTTGAACAAGGAGCCGACGCCCGCGGAGGATCGCGGCGTCGACGCATCGACCCGGGGGGAGACGGGTGCCGAGTCCCTCAACGACGCCGCCGCCGACGCCGCCCCGGCACTCAAGGGGACGGCGCAGGTCTCGGAAGCGCTGCTGGGCTCGCAGCCCGACGCAGACCTCAGCCGCCTCATTCGCGGCACGAGCCGGGCGACTGAGGGTCTGGCCCGCAACGAGGGCCAGCTGCAAGACCTCGTCTCGAGCTTCAACACGACGATGGCCGCCCTCGCCTCGCAGGACGCGAACCTGCGCTCGTCGATCCGCGAGCTCCCTCCCACCCTCGAGCAGGCCGACATCACGCTCGACTCGCTCAACGCCGCGTTTCCGGCCACCCGGGCCTTCGCCCGGGAGATCCTGCCGGGGGTGCGCGAGTCCGCCGCGACCATCGACGCGTCGTTCCCGTGGATCGAGCAGACCCGCCGGTGGGTCTCGCGAGCCGAGCTCGGCGGTCTTGCCCGTGAGCTCTCGCCGGCGGCTCGCGATCTCGCTGGTGTGACCGACGCGGCTCTCGAGTTCCTGCCGCAAGCCGACCTCGTGGCGCGCTGCGCGACCGAGGTCCTGCTGCCCACGGGCGACGTGCCCATCCGCGACGAGTTCGCGACCGGTGTCGAGAACTACAAGGAGTTCTTCTACACGCTCGTGGGGCTCTCGGGCGAGGGCCAGAACTTCGACGGCAACGGTCAGTACGTCCGCTTCCAGACCGGCGGCGGCGCTCAGACCCTGGCTCTGGGTTCGGCGTCCTCCCCGACGGGCCGGCTCTACGGCTCCTCCGCCGCTCCGACCGTCGCCACCCGCCCCGACTTCCCGGGCAAGCCGTCGGCTTACAAGCCCAAGGCCACCTGTTACGAGAATAAGCGTCCGGACCTCAACGGCCCGGCGGGCGCGCCGGGAGCTCCAGACCCCGTGGCCGGGAACCTTCCGGGTCGTGGCGTGGTCGCGCGTAAGGCACGCCCATGAGGAAGGCGGTCCGCGAGCACCTGCGCGACTTCGTCGCCATCCTCGCGCTGGTCGCGGTGGCGGCCGGGGTCAGCACGGTGATCCTCGCCAACCAGCGGCTCACGCTCCCCGGCTGGATGCCCGTGGTCGGCAAGGACTTCTACACCATCACCGGAGCCTTCTCGACGGCGCAGGCGGTCACCCCGGGGCAGGGGCAGACCGTCGACCTCGCGGGCGTCCAGGTGGGGGAGATCTCCAAGGTCCGCCTCTCCGGGGGGCAGGCGATCATCACCATGCGCCTCGACGAGAGTTACCGCGGCCGCGTGTTCTCTGATGCGAATGCGCTGCTGCGCCCGCGGACCGGGCTCAAGGACATGGTGGTCGAATTGACTCCTGGGAGCCGCGATGCCGGGCGGTTGCCCGAAGACGGCCGGATCCCCGTCTCAGAGACACTGCCCGATGTCAACCTCGACGAGATCCTCGCGGGCCTGGACGCCGACACGCGCGACTACCTTCGGCTGCTGGTCGGCGGCGGGGCGGAGGGCCTGCGCGGCAACGGCGTTGCCCTGCGACGAGCTCTCAAGCGCTTCGAGCCCACGGGGACCGCCCTGCGCGAGGTCAACGAGCAGCTCGCGACCCGAAAGACGAATCTGCGCCGGGTGATCCACAACTTCTCGCTGCTGACGGAGGAGCTGGGCTCCAAGGACGACCAGATCGCCGCGTTCGTCTCCTCCTCCAACGCGGTGTTCTCCTCTCTGGCGCGCCAGGACGACAACCTGCGCGCGACCCTGCAGGAGCTGCCGAAGGCGTTGACGGCCACGCAGGACGGGCTCGGCAAGGTCGACGGGCTCGCTCGCGAGCTGCGTCCGGCGCTCTCTGACCTGCGCCCCGGTGCCCGGGCGCTCGGCCCGGCCCTGCGCGGCACGCGGCCGTTCCTGCGGGACACCACGCCGATCATCCGCGACGAGCTGCGGCCCTTCAGTCGTGACGCGCAGCCCTTCGTGCGCGAGCTGCGCCCGACGATGCGCGACCTGTCGGCGTCCACGCCCGACCTGACCTCCTCGTTCAAGACGGTCAACGCGCTGCTCAACACCCTGACCTACAACCCGCCGGGCGCCAAGCAGGAGGGCTACCTCTTCTGGCTGAGCTGGGTGAACCACCTCGGCGCGACGCTGTTCGGAACCCAGGACGCGCACGGTCCGATCCGTCGCGGAATCGTCGTGGTCTCCTGCACGTCGCTGGCCGTCCTGGACCAGGTCTCCCAGACCAACCAGTTGCTGGGCACGCTCGTCGGACTGCTCAACGCCCCGCGGACCGCCTCGGTATGCCCACGGGCTCCGGTACCGGGCGCGGGCACGACACCGGCTCCGGGCGCGGGCACGACCACCTCGCGTACGGCGGCGAAGCAGACGTCCTCCGGGCGGGGTGAATAGGTGCAGAAGTCCGTTCCCAGCGCCGGCCGCATCGCCGTCATGGTCGCCTTCGCGCTGTCGTGCTTCGGCCTGCTGCTGTTCCTGTGGCTGGCGTTCGGCGGTCCTGTGCCGCTCAAGCCGAAGGGCTACCGTCTCCAGACCTCGTTCTCCGAGGCGACCCAGCTCGCCAAGGAAGCCGACGTGCGCATCTCCGGCGTGCCCGTCGGCAAGGTCAAGACGATCGAGCCCAACCGCCGGACCGGGCGTTCCGAAGTCGGGTTGGAACTCGACGAGCGCTACGCGCCGCTGCCCTCCGATGCGCGGGCGATCCTCCGTCAGAAGACGTTGCTGGGTGAGACCTACGTCGAGCTGACGCCCGGGACCAAGGGCGCCAGGCCGATTGCCGAAGGGGGCACGCTGGCTGCGTCGCGGGTGTCTGAGACCGTCGAGCTCGACGAGATCTACCGGCTCTTCGATCCCAAGACGCGGCGCGCGTTCCAGAACTGGATGCAGACGCAGGCGCTGGCCGTCGAGGGTCGAGGCCAGGACCTCAACGACGCCCTGGGCAACCTCGCGCCATTCGCCGAGGACACCTCGGCGATCGTCGACACCCTCAACTCGCAGGAAGCGGCGCTGGGCAGCGTCGTGTCGGAGACGGGCAAGGTCTTCAATGCGCTCACGGAGCGCGAGGGCCAGCTGCGGGGCCTCGTGCAGAACGCCAACCGTGTCTTCGCGTCGACCGCGGGCCGGGACCGCGAGCTGCAGGAGCTCTTCCGGGTGCTGCCGACCTTCGAGCGCGAGTCGGCCCAGACGCTGAGCCGGCTCGAGCGCTTCGCGCGCGACACCGATCCACTGGTGACGCAGCTGCGCCCGGCCGCCCGCGAGCTGAGCCCAACGCTCGCGGAGCTGCGCGACATCTCGCCCGACCTGCGCGACCTCTTCTCCGAGCTCGGGCCGCTCATCACCGCCTCCCGCACGGGCTTCCCGGCCGCCCGGAAGGTCCTCGACGACTTACGGCCGCTGCTCGCCCAAGCCGATCCGGCCTTGCGCGAGCTCAACCCGATCCTCGACTTCATCGGGCTCTACAAGCGCGAGCTGACCGCCTTCTTCGCCAACTCGGTGGCCGCCACCCAGGCAACGCCGCCCGGCAGCCAGACCCACTACCTGCGCACGACGAACCCGCTCAACCCGGAGAACCTCGCGGTCTATCCGCGCCGGCTCGGGACGAACCGCTCAAACCCATACGTGCTGCCGAACGGGTTCGACAAGCTCAAGCAGGGCCTCGACACGTTCGAGAACCGCAACTGCGGCCGCGACGTCCTGTCCCCGTCTCAGGTCGTCGAAGGTCCCGGCTCGGTCATGCCCAAGGAGCTGCTGGCGCTGGTCAAGCGGTTCGCCTTCCCGGCCGACCAGTCGCAGGCGGGTGCCGCTCCGCCCTGCCGCCTGCAGTCGAAGTTCGACAACGGCGGCGAGCAGACGCAGTACCCGCACGTCCGCGCGAAGCCGTAGTGAGCCTTCCGGCGCGGTGCCTGGAGTGGATCGTCGCGCGCGCGGCCGAAAGACCGCGCCGCGTGCTCGCGGCCGTCGCGCTGCTGGCGGCCATCGGGGCGATCCTGGGTCTGCGCCTCGAGCCCAGCGCGGCCACCGACACGCTCGTGGGCCGGGGGTCGGCCACCTTCAAGGCCACGGAGCGCTACCGCGAGTCGTTCGGCGATCACGCGATCATCATCCTGGTCCGCGGAGACCTCGAGCGGATAGTGCTGAGCTCCAACCTCGGCCGCCTCATCGGCCTTGAGGGCTGCATCGGCGGCAACAAGCCGCCCGACCAGGCGGCTCCGGGAGGGCCGGGCTCTCCGTGCGACCGCTTTGCGCGAACCAAGCCCGTCAAGGTCGTCTACGGGCCGGGGACCTTCATCAACTCGTCCGTGGCGGAGATCCAAGACCAGCTCCGAGGCCGGGTCCAGGCGGCAGAGGTCAAGGCGGGCCGCGCCGAGCAGGCAGCACGCGAGCTCGCCGCGCAGCGGGGGCGGCCGGCGACCGAGCAGAAGAGACTGGGCGAGGCGGCGCGCCGCCTCCAGGAGCAGGCCTTCACCCGCGACCTGCTCGAGCTCTCGCTGCGCTACGGCCTCGGGACCAAGGTGCCGCGCGTCGATGACGTCGACTTCGTCTCGCGCCTGGTGTTCGATCCGAGCCGCGGCCCGACAACCCCCAAGGCGCGCTTTGCGTATCTGTTCCCGAACGAGCGGTCAGCCGTCATCCAGGTACGTCTCAAGCCTGGCCTGCCCGACACCGAGCGAGCCGAAGCCGTCGCGCTCGTGCGCACGGCGGTGCGGATGAAGGAGTGGCGTCCGCGAGACGGGGTGCGTTACACGGTGACCGGAGTGCCGGTGCTGGCGGAAGACCTCGCCGATTCGCTCGCCGACTCCATTCTGACGCTGCTGGTGATCGCGCTGCTCGTGATGGCTGCGGTGTTGGCCGTCGTGTTCGGTAGCCGGCTGCGTCTCCTGCCCCTCGCCGTGGCGCTCGCGGCGGTCGCGATGCTCTTCGGCGCGATGAGCCTGGCAGGCGCACCGCTCACCATGGCGTCGATCGCCGTGCTGCCCGTGCTGCTCGGGCTCGGAGTGGACTACGCCATCCAATACCAGGTGCGCGTGGGGGAGGCAGGGTTCGGGACCGACCCGGCGGCGGCGGCCATGCAGGCGGCACGCGCGGGGCTGCCCACGATCGCCACCGCCGGGCTGGCGACCGTGGTCGGCTTCGGGGTCCTGCTGCTCTCTCCCGTGCCGATGGTCCGCGGTTTCGGTCTGCTGCTCGTGGCGGGCGTCGCCCTCGCGTTCGTGCTGGCGCTCAGCGCGGGAACGGCCGCCCTCGTCGCGGCGCCGCGGGCGCTTGGCGGTGGGGTGCTCGCCCGCTCGGGACGTGGGGCGACGGAGCTTCTCGCGGGCCCGGCCCGAAGCTTGCGGCGACCGGCGCGCGGGCTGGGGCGTCGCATCCTCGATCGTCCGCTCCTGGTGCTCGCCGTGGGCTTCACGCTCGCGGCTTCGGGGTGGATCGTCGACTCCCGCACGGAAGTGGTCTCAGACCTCAACGAGCTGGTGCCGCAGGACCTACCGGCTCTGCGCGACCTCAACGTCCTCCAGGACGCCACCGATGTGGCCGGCGAGGTCGACGTGGTCGTCGAGGGTGATGATCTCACCCAACCTCGGGTGATCGCCTGGATGCGCGGCTATCAGTCCGGGTTGCTCAAGCGCTACGGGTACAGCGCACAGAGCGGCTGCGGCCAGGCGGCACTGTGCTCGGCGCTCTCGCTTCCCGACCTCTTCCGCAACCCGCGGACCGCCGCCCGGCGGGCGGACGTCCGGGCGCTGCTCGATCAGGTGCCCCCCTACTTCTCCCAGGCGGTCATCACGCCGGACCGGCGCACCGCCAACCTCGCCTTCGGCATCAAGCTCGACTCGCTCTCGCGCCAGCGTGAGATCATGGAGGACATGCGAGCCCGCCTGGCGAGCCGCCCGCCCGGCGTGCGAGCCGAGCTTGCGGGCCTGCCCGTTCTGGCGGCGGAGGCCAACGCCGCCCTCTCCTCGCCGCTGCGCCGGCTCGGCACACTGGCCGCCGGCCTGCTGGCGGTGGCTCTCGCCCTGTTGCTGGTCTACCGCCGCTGGCAGCGCGTGTGGGTTCCGCTGGTTCCCATCGTCTTCGCCACGGGCTGGTCGGCGCTTGTCCTGTTCGTCCTCGGCGTCCCGCTCAACCCGCTGTCGGCTGCGCTGGGAACGCTGGTCATCGCGATCTCGACGGAGTTCTCCGTGCTGCTCAGTGCCCGCTTCCGCGAGGAGCGCGAAGCGGGCCACGCGCCGCGGGAGGCGCTGCGGCGCACCTATCGCTCAACCGGGGCTGCCGTTCTCGCATCCGGTGTGACCGCGATCGCCGGCTTTGCCGTTCTCGCCTTCTCCGACGTGCAGATGCTCAAGGACTTCGGACTCGTGACCGTGGTCGACTTGTCCGTTTCGCTGCTCGGGGTGCTAGCCGTCCTGCCGTCGGTGCTCATGTTGGCCGAAGGCCGTCCCGGCGCCCGGCCCCCTGTGTCCGCCGGCTCGTGAGCGGGCGCTTTGCCTGGGTGGTCGGGGTGCTCGGCGTCCTCGGGCTCGCGGTGCTCACCATCGACACTCTGCCGTCCGACGCACCGGGTTCGCGCGGGGTGACCGTGGGCAAGCCGCTTCCGCCGTTCGCGGTTCCGCTGGCCACGTCGCGCCGCCGCTGCAGAAATGGACCGTGCGACGCGAACGTCGCCCGGAAGCCGGATTCGGGCGACCAGGGCAGCCGGCAGGCGTGTGAGGTTCGCGCTCGGGACATCCTGAACTCCTGCGAGCTGGCCGAGCGCGGTCCGGTGGCGCTGGCGTTCGTGACCACGCGCTCGGAGCGCTGCGAGGAGCAGGTGGACGTCATGGATCGCCTGCGCGACCGCTTTCCCCGTGTCCGGCTCGCCGTCGTCGCCGTGCGCGGCGATCTGCGCCGCTTGCGGGAGACCATCCGCCGGCGGAGCTGGAAGGTCCCCGTGGGCTACGACCACGATGGCGCGGTGGCCGGCGCCTATGGCGTGGCCGTCTGTCCGACCATCACTTTCGCTCGCCGGGGCGGCCGGGTCCAGGCCACGTCGCTCGAGCCGATCGGCGAGGCGGATCTGGCCGAGCGCCTCCGAGCCATCGGCGGTTGAACCGTGGAGGAGGGATGGGTCACCTCCAGTGTGGCATCGGAGTTCTCCGAGTTGCGGCTCTGGTCGGTCGAGCTCGTAGCGCGAGCGACCCGAAGCTCGCCTGAAGTGCGCGACCAGCTCCGCGAGCTCTCCGACCGTCTCGGAGGGGCACAGGCCGTCATGCTGCGCCGACGGCCCGTGCCGGAGGCATACCGCGTCTTCTTTCGTCAGATCGGCCTGGACCCGGACGTCGACTGCATTCCGGTCGAAGCGCTGATGCTCGAGCGACTCCGGACCGGGGGCTTTGTGTCACGTAACTCACTCGACGACGCCCTGACGGTCGCCGTCATGGAGACGGGCGTGGGGGTCTGGCGCTCGACGCGGATCGGCTGAGCGGAGCGCTCGGCATCCGCGAGGCTGCGGGCGGTGAGCCCCTCGGCCATGGGTCGCATGCGCCGGCCGTGCCCGACGGCCGCCTCGTGATCGCAGACCAAACCGGCGCGGTGGCGGTCCTGTTCGGCGAGATCGCAGCCGGTCTTTGCGTGACAAAGCGGACGGTTCGCATGCGCCTGTTCGCCGTCCAGGTCGCCGGCGTGCCGTCGATCCATGTCGAGGAGGCGTTGTGGCGCTGTGGGGCGTTGGTGGCGTGACTAGGAACGTCCACCTTCATCGGTCGGGGCTGACGTTGCGAAGCGCCAGGGCCAGCCGGTCGACTGCCGCAGGCCCACGCAGCGCCGCACGAACCCGGGACCCGTCCCCGTAGGCGCTTCCCGGCGTCACGAAGATCTGGCTCGACGCCAGGTGAGCGGCAAGCGCCCCATCCTCCAGCCCGTCCGCTCCGAGCCAGGCGAAGTTGGCGGCCGCTCGCGGGAACGACACGCCCGTGCCCTCGAGCGCCGCGGCGAGCCGGGTCCGATCGGCAGCGGCGGCGGCACGCCGCGCCGGCAACACGCGATCGGCGACCTCGACGGCCGCGACCACCGCGGCTTGAGCCGCCGCGCCGACCGCCCCGCTCGAGGTCATGGCCGACAAGAGCTCTGATATGCCCTCACCGCCCGCCGCCCAACCGACCCGGAAACCGGCCATCGCGTGCGCCTTGGCGAACGAGCGCACGACCAGAAGACTCGGATTTGAGGCGAGCAGTGACAGCCCGGTGACCTCGTCGGCGAGAAAGTCGGCGCAGGCCTCGTCGAGCAGTACGACGACGCGTTCGGGCAGCCCGCGCAGAAAGGCCGAGAGCTCCGTCGGGTCGAGCGGCACGCCCGTCGGATCGTTCGGGCTGGCCAGGACGATGACGCGGGTCTCGGTGCGGACCGCGGCGTCGATCGCCGCGAGATCGACCGCCGCCCCGTGCAGCGCCACCGGTACGGGCTCTCCACCCGCGCGTGCCACCAGGGTGGGCAGGGGCGGCCACGTCGGCCACGGCAGCACCGCCTCACCGCCTCCCTCGCCGAGCAGCGAAGTCAGCGCGGTCGCGAGCAGCTCGCCGGCGCCGTGGCCGACCACGACACGATCAGGATCGAGACCGTGGCGGGCGGCCAGCGCCGAGCGGGCCACCACCGCCGACGGGTCGGGATACGCGTTGACGGCTCGGCGCAGCGCGTAGGTGGCTGCGTTGATGATCTCCGCGTGGGGCGGCTCGTGCCACACGGTCGAGGTGAGGTCGAGCGACGACACCACGTTCAGCGCTTGCGACCGCGCCGCCTCGCTGTGCTCCCGGTAGCCGCGGCTGACCTCCTCCGGAGACAGCTCCTGGAACTGGCGGTAGTAGTTCAGGAGCCGGCGAGTGCGCTTCACCGCAGGGGCGCGACGGACGGCCCGGGACCTTCGATCACGAGGAACCAGAAGGTGAAGGCGGCCCCGGCGAGCACCGCGGTGACGGCGAAGATCCGTCCGAGGGCCCCTTCCTGCTGGCCATGGCCGGCCGCCCGCCGCAGGATCCGCCATACGCCGTCCAGACGCGTGGCGACCGCCAGGGTCAGCATGAGGCTTGCGAGCAACCCAGCGAAGGCGATCATGATGCCGGCCGTCACCGAGCCGCTGATGTAATCCACCTGGGAACCGACCCACAGCCAGACGGCGGGCTGCGGCCCCCACAGCGAGAGGCAGAGCAAGACTTCGAGCGCCAGCACGAAGTTTGCGAGAGCACCGTCGACTCGCATCCGGCGCCGGTCACGCTCCGGGAGTTGGCGGTACTTGAGCGGGCCGGTGCCCGGCCGGCGTCCGATGAACAGGCCGCCCGTATCCGTCGGATCGTTGCGCGCCATCGGGCCTCGAGGATAGAGGCGCAAGAGTCGAAGCGGCCCGTCTAGTAGCGTCGAGCCGTGTCGTCGCTGACCGACTCTCGCAAGCGGCTCGCCCTTATCGCCGCGATCATGGGCTCCTTCGTCGCAGGCCTCGACGCCACGGTGGTCAACGTCGCCTTGCCGGCTATCGAGGACGACCTGGGCGGCGGGCTCGCCGGCCAGCAGTGGGTCTCAAACGCCTACCTGCTCACGCTCGGCTCGCTCATCCTCGTGGGGGGCTCGCTCGGCGACCTTTTCGGAGAACGGCGCGTATTCGCGATCGGCGTCGGCGGCTTCGGTGCGGTGTCGCTCGGCTGCGCGCTGTCGCCCTCCATCGAGGCGCTCGTAGCCTTTCGGGCGCTGCAAGGCGTCTTCGGCGCGCTGCTGACGCCGAGCGCGCTGGCGATCATCGTGGCCGTCTTCACGGGGGAGGAGCGCGGCGCCGCCATCGGATCGTGGACGGCGTGGGGAGGGATCTCCACCGTGGTGGGGCCGCTGGTCGGAGGCTACCTGATCGACGTCGCGTCCTGGCGCTGGATCTTCGCCATCAACGTCCCCTTCGTCGCCGCGACGCTGGCCCTGATCTACGCCGCGATCCCGCGCGTCGAAGAAGGACGAGCGCAGGCGAGAGTGGACTGGATCGGTGCGGCGCTCTGCGCCGTCGGCCTCGCGGGACCCGTCTTCGCCCTCATCCAGCAGCCCGCTCAGGGCTGGGCGAGCCCTGGCGTACTGATTCCAGGGCTGGGCGGAATCGCGATCTTCAGCCTCTTCCTGGCCTATGAGAAGCGCATCGCCCACCCCATGCTCGAGCTCTCGCTCTTCAGCCGGCGCAACTTCGCGATCGGCAACGTGGAGACCTTCGCCATGTACGCCGGGCTGTCGATCCTGTTCTTCTTCCTGGTGCTCTTCCTGCAGCAGGTGGCCGGCTACGACGCGCTCGAAGCAGGGTTGGCCACGCTGCCGACCACCGCGGTGATGTTCACCCTCTCCAGGCGAATGGGGCGCCTGGCTGACCGCTACGGGCCGCGGGTCTTCATGGGCGGCGGTCCGTTGTTGGCCGCGTGCGGATTGCTGCTCATGCTGCGCCTGGACGCCGGCGTGAACTACTTCACCGATCTCCTGCCCGCGCTGCTGGTCTTCGCCTTGGGCCTCTCGATGACGGTGGCACCGCTCACGGCGACCGTGCTCGCGGACGCCGACGAGCGCAACGCGGGCGTGGCTTCCGGGATCAACAACGCGATCGCCCGGGTGGCCGGCCTGATGGGGATTGCGGCGCTGGGCGCGGTCGTCGCAGCGCAGTTCGGTGGATCGATCGATGATCGATTGGCGGGCGCGCAGCTCTCAGCAGAGGGCCGAGTAGCGGTCGAGGCGGCCAAGAAGCGCAATCTCGCGGTGATCGACCCGGCCGGGCTCTCTCCGGACGAGGGCCGCCGGCTGGTCGAGGCTTCTGAATCGGCTTCCGTGACGGCCTTCCGCACGGGCATGGGGATCTCGGCGACCCTCGTGGCGCTCGGAGGCATCATCGGCGCGGTGGGGATCGTCAACCGCCGCCGCGAGGTGTCCGCGGAGGGATGCTCGGGCGGTCAGCTCACGGGTGCTCCGCGTGACGCCGGGCGGGTGCGGGTCAGAGTTCCCGAGGCCGATCCGGCCAGAACCTGAAGCGGGTCTGTCCGCGACTCGCCGGTGGTACTCTGACGCCTCCTCGAGGAGGTGTAGTGGAGGTCCTGGAGCAATCCATCGCCACCCGGTCCGTCGTCACCGAGCCGGACGTCCGGGCCGCCCGAAGGTCGTTGCGTGAGCAGATCGCGAAGCTGGAAAGCGATCTGGGCGCCGCGATCTGCGCCGCCTACCCCCGCGTATCGCCGGGCCCGAGCTCGCGCCGCCTGGCCGGCCCCCGCCTGCTGGATCTGGGTGAGCTCGAAGCTCTGCGCGACGAGCTGGCGTTCCGCTTACGGAACGTCCAGCGAGACGAGGTCATCGCCGCGCAACGGCACGCGGCCAAGCGCTTGCTCATCGAGTCGATGCTCCGCGAACCCGGCCGGCACAGGTGGGTGCGCGTGTCCAACGCTGACCTGGGCGAGCCGGGCTGCAAGCATTGGCACGTCCGCCCCCGGCTGGGTCTGATCGGGGTGCTCGCGGGCTGGTGGCACGTCAAGATCTCATCAGGTTGCCCATTAGCCGGGGGGTCGCGCCCGTCGCGGCCCCGGTCGACTGAGCGCCCATCATGGGCAAGCGAAGTCGCAGGCAGCGCAACGCGGGTGGCCCGGCTCGAGCCGTGACCCCACGCGCCGGGGCTCGGCCTGGCGCGTCCGAGCCGACCCGGGCGATCAGGCCTCCCTGGCACCCCGTGCCGCTGGTCGAGCTCTGCGTGCTCCTCGGGTTGGTCCTCATCGTCATCGGATGCTTCTCGCTCGGAGACCGGCGCGGCGGGATCCTGATCTTGAGTGGCCTGGGGCTCGGGTCGCTGGCGGGGCTTGACACGGTCCTGCGCGAGCACTTCGCCGGCGCAAAGTCCCATACGACACTGCTGGCCGGCGTGCCCGCCGTGGTGCTGGCCGGCGTCCTCTTCTTCGCTCGAGCGCCTTGGATCGTCGTACTGGCTGCCGTGGCCGCTGTCTTCGCGACCGGCTTCATGGCCTTGCGCGGGGCGTTCATGCGCCGGTCGGGCGGCGTCAGCTTTCGCTGACAGCCGCGACCCATGCAAATTCACGGGGCTGAAATCCGATATGTGGTCGATGCGAAGCCTCCTCTGCGCCCTCGTGACCCTCCTGCTCGCCGGCGCGACGGCGTCCGCGGCGCAAGCCGTGGCTCCGACGACCATCACGAGTGGTCCGTCGGGGACGACGGATCAGTCCACGGCCGTCTTTGAGTTCAGCTCGGAGGTGGGAAGTACCTTCACGTGCGCCCTCACCAGCGTTGAGCCCCTGCCCGTCGCGTGCGATTCGCCCAAGACCTACTCCTCGCTGGCCGACGGCAGCTACGAATTCGTGGTCACCGCAACGGACCCGTCAGGTGTGCCGGGGCCTCCGGCGACCCGCACCTTCACGGTGGAGACCCCACCGGAGACGACGATCACGGCAGGTCCGTCCGGGCGTACCAATTCGACCTCGCCGGCGTTCCGCTTCACTTCGTCGGAGGCGGGCAGCTCCTTTTCGTGCACGCTGGAAGGGGGCGCGCCGAATAGCGATGTGTCGGATCCGTGTGGGTCTCCCAAGTCGTATTCCTCGTTGCCCGACGGCGCTTACGTCTTCACGGTCAAGGCCAAGGATCCGTCCGGGAACGTCGACCCGGTCGGGGACGCGCGGAATTTCACCATCGACACGGTGGCGCCCGGCACGACGATCAGCGATGGCCCGTCGGGGCGGACCACGTCGTCGTCGCCCAGGCTCAGCTTCACTTCGTCAGAGGCGGGCAGCTCTTTCGCGTGCACGCTGGAGGGGGGCGCGCCGAATAGCGATGTGTCAGATCCATGTGGATCTCCCAAGTCGTATTCCTCTTTGCCCGACGGCGACTACGTCTTCACGGTCAAGGCCAGGGATCCATCCGGAAACGTGGATCCAACCGGAGCGACGAGGTCGTTCAACGTCAGTACGGGCATCCCGCCGTCGCCGGAACCGATGCCCACGCCCACGCCGACGCCGAGTGGGACGCAGAGCTCGGCGGCCACGCCGACGGTGAGCGAGGACTCAAAGGCGCCTGTCTTCGCTCGACCGCCGGTCGCGCCCGCGCCGAGGGTCGCGACAAAGGTGGACGTGACAGGTCCCAGGATCATCCTCTCCGTCCGCAAGCGCATGAGCGCGACGAAGGGCGGCGGGGTCCGCTTCACGCTCGGCTCCCTGTCAGAGGCGACGACCGGCATCCTGTCGTTGCGAAGCTCCAGCCGGAGAGGCGCTGTTGCCCTTGGAACTCTGACGTTCCGAGGCCGTCCCGGCCGGCGAGCGGCACTCAGGCTGATCCTCACCCCGAAGGCAAGGGCGGCGCTGAAGCGTGCCCGCCGGCTGGACGTCAGAGGCACCGTCATCCTTCGCGACGCCACCGGCAACGCCAGCATCAAGCCGTTCGCCTTCAAGCTCACGGCCGCGGCCTAGGACCCTACGGCGCGGCACCGCCCGCGGTTCGTCATATGGTTCTCGCAGTTGTGACCGAACCCAAGCGCATGCAGCTCACCGGGCTGCACCACCTGACCGCGATCTCCCGCGACATGGAGCGGACCGTCGCGTTCTACCGCGATCTGCTCGGCTTCGCGATCGTGCAGGACGGCGCGTCTGACGACGACCCCGGCACGCGCCACGTCTGGTTCGGGATGGGCGATCTGAAGGCGGGGAGGCTGGTGTCCTTTCTCTACTATCCGCAGATCCCCGACGGCGTCGTGGGGGCGGGCTCCACCCACCACTTCGCCTTCGCCGTCGAGTCAGCCGAGGAACAGGAGGCCTGGCGGGACTACCTACGGGGTCAAGGGATCGACTGCACCGACCCCTTTGATCGTGGCGCGTTCCGCTCGATCTACCTCCGCGACCCCGACGGTCACATCGTCGAGATCGCGACCCGCGAGCCCGGGTTCGCGTAGGACTCGTCTTCAGCGATCGGTACGTGGGTCGACCGGGGGCTCAGGCGCGAAGCAAGGGCATCGCGCTAGCGTTCGGTCATCGAGCCGACGGTCTTGGTCTCAGAGATCGGGATCGACGCGAGGAAGCGACGGCATCGCTGGCGTCCCCAGCGATGCTGGCTCATCAGCAGCTCGGCGATCTCCATGCTCTCCGCCTCCCAGGGGCAGGCGCGAACGATGTCTGCCGCCGACGTGTCTCCTTCACACACCCGTTGCTTGAGCTCCGCACGTGCCAGACGCACTCGATTCGCCTGCATCAGGGCGCGCATGTGTTGCGGCGCCGGCTCCGTCGCCGTGTTCATCCCATAGCCTCCCCGCAGCCCATCCGTGATGGGCTCGAACGTGTGTTGACATGCGAAGACGAACGGGCGGTGTCGGCCTGTTGTCGGCCGACTTCGGTCCCCCGCTCAGTCACCCTGCTTACTCCCTCAGACCCTAGCGCCAAGCGCCCGGCCTGGTCGGAACCGTAGACAACGTCCGTCGAGAGGGTCAAGCCAAATCGCCATTGCACCCGCAAAGAGCGGGTCTTTTGTCCTTTAAAGGCCGATACTGGGTACGTCAGGAGCGGGTCACGGGGCCGGGAAGTGGTCCGTGCTCCGCTTCGAACACGACTTTCACGTGCTCGAAGGCGTCGAGCGCCCGGTCGAGTGTGAGTCGGTCGTGCGTGGCCATCACGCTGGTTCGCAACAGCGCTCCTCCGGGCGGGACCGCCGGGTGCAACGCGACGTTGACGAAGACGCCGGCGTCGTAGAGCGCCCGCCAGAGCAGGACGGCCTTCCAATCGTCGCCGACGAGCACCGGCACGATCGGCGTGGTCACCGTGCGTCCGTCGGGCAACGTGGTCGGCTCGACCACGTGCAAGCCGAGCGCGTGCAAGCCGTCATTGAGGTAGCGTGCGTTATCGAGCACTTGTTCGAAGAGCGGTGGGCCGTCGGGCGAGCGGACGATCCGCAACGCGGCCAGCGCACCACCCACCGCCGCGGGAACCGCAGCGGCGGTGAAGAGAAAGGCACGTGACCTGACGCGAAGGAAGTCGATGACCTCGTGGGAGCCGGCCAGGAAGCCGCCACATGAGGCGAGCGACTTGGAGAAGGTGCCCATCCGCAGGTCGACCCGGTCCTCGACCCCGAAGAGCTCAGACGCACCGGCTCCGCGGGCTCCGAGCACGCCGGCGCCGTGTGCCTCGTCGACCATGAGTCGCGCGCCGTGGGCTTGGCAGAGCTCGACGATCCTGGGTAGGTCCGCGACATCGCCTTCCATCGAGAAGACACCATCGACCACCACGAGCACGCCGCCCCCGTCGGTGGCAGCGCGCTCGAGGGCGCGTTCGAGCTTGTCGAGCTTGTTGTGGCGAAACGCCCGCAGCTTGGCCCGGGAGAGCAGGCACCCGTCGAGGATGGAAGCGTGGTCGCCCGAATCGGCCACCACCGTGTCTCCGGGTTCGAGCAGCGTGCCCAGCGCCCCGAGGTTGGCCTGGTGACCTGTCGTGAAGACGAGCGCATCTTCCGTGCCCATCCAGGCGGCCAGTTCCTCTTCGAGCTGCTCATGCAGCTCGATCGTCCCGTTGAGCAGACGCGAGCCCGTGAGGCCCGTCCCGTAGCGCTCCAGGGCGTCGCGGGCGCCCGAGAGCACCCGAGGGTCGCCGGTCAAACCGAGATAGTTGTTCGACCCCAGCATGATCCGCGACGCGCCCTCCATCTCCACCACGGGGCCCGCAGGGCCTTCCAGGCGGCGGAAATAGGGCAGCAGGTCAGCATCGCGGGCCGCCTGCAGCTGATCGGCGCGCTCGTGGCCCCGAACCTTGGCGAAGACGTCAGCGGTGGCCGTAGGTCCCATAGAGTGCGCCGCCATGTCAGAAGTGGTCATCAGGCCGGTGGTATCGCGCGGCGACCTGCGAGCGTTCGTCGAGCTGCCGTACCGGCTTTACTCTAACGAGCGCAACTGGGTCGCTCCGCTGCGGTTCGAGCGCCGACAGTTCCTCGATCGTGAGAAGAATCCGTACTTCGAGCACTCCCAGGCCGAGTACTTCCTGGCCGAGCGGGCCGGTCGGGTGGTGGGACGCATCACCGCGCAAGTGGACACTCTGTTTCAGGAGGTGCAGAAGTCCCGCGGCGGGCACTTCGGCTTCTTTGAGTGCGAGAGGGATCCCGCCGCCGCCGGCGCGCTGATCGATGCCGCTCGGCGCTGGCTGCTCGCGCATGGTTGTGACGCGATGGTCGGGCCTCAGGACTTCACCATGAACGACGAGTGCGGACTGCTGGTTGAGGGTCACGAGCACCCTCCGATCGTCGGCACGAGCTGGCAGCACCCGTACTACGCGGAGCTGCTGGAGGGCGCCGGCCTCGTCAAGGCCATGGACCTCTACATGTGGGAGCTCCACATCAGGGGGCGCGACAAGGTACTGCCCATCATCTGGGAGCTGGCGGCGAAGCTCGAACCCGAGCACGGAATCGTCATCCGCCACGCCTCCAAGCGTCATCTCAAGGAGGAGATGCGCCGTTTCATCGACATCTACAACGTCTCGTGGGAGCGCAATTGGGGCTTCTCTCCGCTGACGGAGTCAGAGCTCGCGCACGCCGCGAAGACACTCAAGCCGATTCTCGACGAGCACTGGATGATGTTCGCGGAGAAGGACGGCGAGGCCGTCGGCGTGGCCGTGACCGTCCCGGACTTCAATCAGGTGCTCGCCCAGCTCGACGGACGCCTGTTGCCGCTCGGCTGGGCCAAGGCGCTGCGGGCGCGCAAGAAGATCGACCGGGTGCGGGTCGGCTTTCTCGGGGTCAAGCCCGAGTGGCAGCACGCCGGAGTGGCGGCCGGGCTCTACAGAGAGCACTTCGACATGGCCGAGATCACGCCTCAGGTCTGGGGTGAGATGGGCTGGATCCTGGAGACCAATCACGCCATGAACCGCGCCATGGAGGGCATGGGAGGGCGGATCGTGCGCCGCTACCGGCTCTACGAGCAGCCGCTCGCCTGAGACGAGGTCCCAGAAGCCGCGCCCGTGGGGCTGGCGGGATGCGATCCTGTCGGCATGTTCGTCAAGCGTGTCGTGCCCGACTTCCAGGCGGCCGAGCCCGCCGCCAGCGGCCCGTTCTATGCCGCGGTGCTCGGCCTTGAGGTCGCGATGGATCTCGGTTGGATCGTGACGTTCGCCGCGCCGGGCAATCCAGCGGCGCAGATCAGCGTGTTGCAACAGGACGCGACCGCGTCGGTGCAGCCTGACATCTCGATCGAGGTGGACGACGTGGATGCGGCGTACGCCGCATCCCAGCGCCTGGGCTGTGAGATCCTTCACCCGCTGACCGACGAGCCGTGGGGCGTTCGTCGCTTCTTCGTCCGCGATCCCAGCGGCAAGGTGCTCAACATCCTCACCCATCCCTAGTACGAGCACGGCCGCCATCTGCCGCGTGCGGCCCAGGTCGTGTCGTCCCCGAGCCCGGAGCTCGCCGCAACTACCTGACCTCTTCTCATCCAGGCTCTCAGAGCGGGCCGGAGCCCCTGTTAGTTTCTCGCCCGATGCGTCACACAGAGGACCTCAGGGACTCGCCGGCCATGTTCGAGTCGCCTCTGCTGGATCGCTTCACCCGAGTCCATCCGGTCGTTCCGGTGATGTTGTTCGGGCCTGCGATCGCCGTTGCGCTGGTCACCGGCGTCGGCCGCGCCGGCACGGCGGCAGGGGTGGGTTGGGCGATCGGCGGCTACGCATTCTGGACGCTGACGGAGTACTGGCTGCACCGCACGATCTTCCACTTCGAGCCAGAGCGGGGAATCGGCGCGCGGCTGCACTGGATGCTGCACGGGGTGCATCACGATCACCCCAACGATCCCCTGCGGCTGGTCATGCCGCCGTCGGCCAGCGTTCCGCTCGCGCTCGCGTTCTGCGCGGCTTCCTGGCTCGCACTCGGCTCTACCGGAGCCCCGGCCTTCGCGGGCGGTTTCCTGGCCGGCTATCTCGTGTACGACATGCTCCATTACCACGTCCATCACCATCTGCCGCGCACCAGGCTCGGCCGGCGGCTGCGTGAGCTGCACATGCGTCACCACTTCCAGGACGATCAGACCGGCTTCGGGGTCAGCGCGCCCTACTGGGATCACGTCTTCGGCACGCCGCCGCAGCGCCGGATGCGCTGATCGTCGGCCCGGTCCGTCATGCTGTGCCACACGTGAGCGAACCGGCTGATCACACCGTGGAAGTCGTCGATGGCGAGCCCGTACCCGGTTCGGCTGTCGAGCCCGTCCGCGTACCGGGCGCCCTCGAGGTGCCGGTGAGGCGCGCAGCTGTCCTGACCGCCACGGGCTTCTTGGCCGGGGCCGCGACCGTCGCGGTGATCGGTCGCCGGGGTGGCTTGACCCGCCGCCGCCGCCGCCGGGCGGGCCGCGTCGGCGAGATCGTGTCGAGCAACTCGTTTCTGGTCGACGTCCACGTGCTCAAGCGGTAGTGCGCGAGAGCCCCGAGCTCCGACGACTCGACGACGGTCGAGTCGAGGTGCGGGTGTCGGTTCGGCCGCCCTGGGTGTTCGACTTGCGGCGGGCCGGCACTCCGGACGGCCTGCTTCGCCTACGTGGCGGCACGTTGCAGCGACTCATGCACGAGGGGGACGAGCCCGTCCTGGTCGGCGTCGTCGCTCCTGCCCGTGATCGGGTGGTGTGCGGCGCCAGGGCGCCGAGCGAGGCGGCGGCCACTAACGCGATCGCGCGGATGCGCTTCGCCGTTGGAGTGGACGACGATCTGCGCCCGTTCCACGCCGCCTATCGAGACGATGCGCTGCTCGGTCGGGTGCTTCGCGCGCTCCCCGGCCTGCGCCCGACCCGCCGCCCGGACCCGTGGGAGGCGTTGGTGGCAGCGATCACCGAGCAGCTCATCGAGTTCGATCGCGCCGTGGCGGTACAGCGGCGCATCATCGCCGCACTCGGACGGCGGTGTGCGGAGACCGGCCTGTGTGACGCGCCCACGCCGGCCGCCGTGGCGGCGGCGGCGCCTGCGCGCCTTGAATCCTTCGATCTCGCCGGCCGCCGCTGCGCGACCCTGCGTCGGGTGGCCCGTGAGATCGCGCGAGGTCAGATCAACCTGACCCACCCCGATCACGAGACGAGCTGGCGGCGCCTGCGCGCGATCCCGGGCGTCGGAGCGTGGACCGTCGAGATGCTGGCCTTCCTCGGGCAGGGCCGCCACGACCAGCTGGCGGCGGGCGACCTCGGCTTCTTGAAGATCGTGGGTCGCCTGGCCACCGGCAATCCACGGGCTCGAGCCGACGAAGCGGAAGTCCGCGGGCTGCTCGAGCCCTATGGCGCCTGGCGAGGCCTGGCCGGCGCCTATCTGCTCCAGGGCGCCGTCCGTGGGCTGCTTCCGCCTGCGCCCCTCCGTGGATGAGGTGTGGACGTCCAACCCGGCTGGTGAAGGAGGGAGTCGGTACGCAGGCGCTGCATAGGCATCACGACGCCCACGCGCTCGAAGGCTGAGAGACACGGCAGGGGCAAGGTGCATCTCGCCGGCTCTCGCGAGCCCAGATGCACTTTGTCCCGATTCGCCCCTTACTCGGTCGGCTTGAGCCCTTGTCCCGGGAGGAACTCGTTCGTCAACGCGGTTGCGGCATTCGGCTGCTGCTTGACCAGCTTGTTCGCGAGCATCCATTCTCCGTATGCCTGCCACGCGTCCGGTTCCTGATAGCCGAACGGCTGGCCCCGTCGCTCGGGAAAGAAGACCGGAAGAGTGGCTCGAACCGCCGCCTCCTGCAGACCACGGTCCAGGTCGCGGTTGGCGGCCAGGAGGGCGTCCGTGCCTGTCCGCGGATTGTCCCGCAGGCGTTGGTGCCCGCGTGCGGTGGCCTGAAGAAAGCGCCGGATCCGGGAAGCGCCGCGCTCGTCGAGGCGATCGGCGCGAGCGGCCAGGACCAGCTCGGCGTAGGTGGGCACGCCGAGTCGCTCGACGCGCAGGATCGATGGGTTGCGGCGCCGGCGCGCAAGGTCGACGCCCTCGTAGTTCCAGAACGCCCCGAGTGTCGCGTCGACGCGCTTCGACAGCATCGCGGGCACGAGATTGAAGCCGACGTTGGTCTCCTTCACCGACTTGATGTCGACACCCGCCTTCGCCAGGATGGTGCGCAGGTAGGCCGACTGGTAAGGCAGGCCCGAAGTGCCGACCCGCGAGTCGGCCAGATCACGTGGGGACCGGACCTTCTTCTCGCCGAGAGCGATGATCGACGTGAGTGGTTTCTGCACCAGGGCGGCGACGCCGATCAGGTCGCGCGCTCCTCCGTCGCGCGCCAGCAGCAGCTCAGGCTCGTAGGTGATCGCCACATCCGCCCGGCCGGCCTGCAACAGCTTGAGCGGGGCAGCCGGGTCTGGCGGCGTCTGGATCTTGAGCTCGAGCCCTGCCCGGCGGTACTCGCCGGCGGCTTGGGCGGCGTAGATGCCGGCATGGTCGGCGTTCGGGAAGTAGTCGAGCACGAGGGTGAACGGCTCGAGCTTTGCGGCCGGGGGGGCCCCGGGGTCCGGTTCCGGTTTCTCACCACACCCGGTGAGCATGCTCAGCAGGAGGACCAGGGCGGCGTAACCGAGTCGGCGGGTCACGGTCCTCCGGACGGATCGGGGGTGGGCGCCCAGCGCACCAGTCGACGCTCGAGCACCGCGAAGACCTCGTACAACGCGACCGCGAGAGCGAACAGCAATGCGACGCAGGCGAAAGCGCGCGCGGTGAGCAGCTGCCCGTTCGCGGTGAGCAACGCATGGCCGAGCCCGGAGTCAGAGCCCGCCCACTCCGCGAACACGGCGCCGATGACCGCTACGGCCGCCGCCACGCGGATGCCGGTGAACGCCTGGGGCAACGCCGAAGGCGCCTCGAGCAACCGGAAGGTCTGCCAGCGCGTCGCGGCGAAGGAGCGCAGTACCTTGCGCTGGTCGGGCTCGACGCTTCGCAGTCCGTCGTAGAAGTTGATGGTCACGGGGAAGAAACACACCAGCGCGACCATCAGCACCTTCGGAGCGATCCCGAATCCCAGCACCAGGATCAGCAGCGGCGCCACCACGGGCACCGGTACGGCCTGGGATCCGACCACAAGTGGCTTGAGCGCTCGCCGCACGCCGGTGAAGAGGTGCATCGCCACGGCGAGCCCAGCGCCGATCGCGACCGCCACCGCGAGCCCGGCCACCACCTCCCACGCCGTGACGAGCAGGTCGGCGCCCAGCAGGGCTCGGTCGTCCCGCAGTGCGGTGGCGACTTGCGTCGGGGAAGGAAGGAGCAGCTCGTCGACGATCCCGGCGCTCACGATCGCCTCCCAGGCGACGAGGCCCGCCAGCACAAGCCCAGCGGCGGGTGCCGCGTCCCGAAGCCGGCTCATCGCTCCAGCACCGCCATCGCGCGCTCGCGCAGCGCGAGAATCGCCGGATCAGATCGCACCCGCGGTCGCGGAAGGCCCACCTCGAGCTCCCCCACGACGCGGCCGGGGCGAGGGGACATGAGCACCACGCGGTCGGCGAGCAACGCCGCCTCCTCAACGTCGTGGGTCACCAGCAGCGTGGTCCGCGGCTCACGGTCAAGCGTGACGGAGAGCCATTCCTGCATCCTCGCGCGTGTCAGGGCGTCGAGCGCGCCGAACGGCTCGTCCAGGCAGAGCACCGGACGTCCGGCGAGGAGGGTACGCAGGAAGGCGACACGCTGGCGCATGCCGCCCGAGAGCTCCCCCGGGCGGGCGAGCTCGAAGCCCTCGAGC
>JACCYI010000005.1 GCA_013696535.1 Solirubrobacterales bacterium | reverse complement strand
ATTCGGCAACCGCAAGCACACGACCGTGATGCACGCGTGCAGGCGGACCGCCGAGCGGATCGCCTGACCGCGTGGCTGGCCTGACTACGCCGTCGCTGGCTTTGGAGCCGCCAAGTCGGTTCGGTCGCGTTTTGTGATGGTCAGGTAGGTGACCACGCTTGCGATCGCAACCAAGAAGATGACGCTGGTTCCAGTCGTGCCCAACGCGAGCCCGCCTTTGTCACGCGGCTGAGACAGGTAGTCGCCAATGGACGCCCCCAGCGGGCGGGTCAAGATGTATGCCAGCCAGAACGCAAGGATCGCGTTGAGCTTTAGAAGGTAATGCGCGGCAGTCACGACGCCGATCGCGGCCCCGAACACGAGCGCGGACTTCCAGTATCCCAAAGCGATCTTCTCCGCCAGCAGATCGCCTGCCGCGGTACCCAGCGCGAAGGTGAACAGCACCGTCAGCCAGTAGAACGCCTCCCGCCGGCTCGTGACGACGGTATGAATCGACAGCGTCTTCTCGCTCGCGTACCACGCCGCGAACGTCGCAGCCAACGCGACCGCGAAAACCGCGGTACTGGTGGTCAGCGCAACCCCGAGATTATCGACGAGATTGTCGGTGATGAGCGTGCCCACAACGCTGATCAAGACCACTGCAAGCCAATAGACCGTCGGAACGTAGTACCTCAACCTGAACTGAAACACGAGCGCGATCGCCAGGATGGCGCTCACGGCATAAGTCGTGTTAGTCAGGCCAAACCCGAGATTCACATTCAGATAATCCGCTGCCGTCTCCCCAACCGTCGTACACAAGATCTTGATGATCCAGAAATACAACGTCACTTCCGGAACCTTGTTGAGCATCTGCCGCAAACCCGGCCGACTCGACACTCCAGCCGCAGCCCCCGACGGCGCCACATGCGAACGATCAACTTGATCCTCGGCCTTCTGAGCCGACACCGATTCACTACTTGAAGTTCTCATGCCACCACCGCGCTTCCTGAAGTGGCTTGCGTCTCGCCATTCAGGCTTCCGCTCACAGCGGAAACGACACCCGCGTCGGGGAAGGCTAGGCCCATCCCGCAGGCGAGCACGACCTTGTCATTCTTGTTCATTGGACGAAGTACCTCCCGGAACTCGATTTCGTAGATCGAGTTCTACCTCCGGCTTATGAGACCGAGATGAGTTTCTGCAGCGCGTGCCCGTGGGGCGTTCGAAGCGCCACGCTGGGGTCAAGGCGGCGTCAGTGCGCGGGCGTCGACTACGCTCGAGACGTGCTGCGTAGCCGTCTCGTGTCCCTGGGAGCGCCGCTCGCGTGGGTTTACCTTCTTTCGGTGGCGGTCCTGGAAATACTCCGCCGGACGACGAGTTGGCCACGAGCGGACGACCTTGCGTCAAGCCCGGCGGGAGTCGCCGGCGGGCACCTGTGGCCGTTGGTGACGAGCGGCCTGGTCGTCGCGGGCGATCCGCTGGTGCAGCTCACCGGCCTCGGCCTGACTGCCCTAGCGGTCATCGAGTTGCTGGGCGCGCCCGCCTTCTGGCTGGCGGCCGCCGCCGCGCACCTCGGTTCAGCCGTGCTGGCTTACGCGGGCATAGGAGCACTCTGGCTGATCGCGCGAGCGGACGTCGACGCCGTCGTGAGCGCGCCCGACTACGGCGTCTCGGCGGTGTGGGCTGGGACCGTGGGGGCGCTCGTCGCCTCCGGCCTGGGACGTCGGCGACGCCTGGATCGGCTCCTGGCGGTGGGTGCGATCGCCGGCTTCGTCTGCGTCGCGGGTCTTCCAGAAGGGGTCGCGGGAGCCGAACACGTGCTCGCCTTCGCGCTCGGTGCGATGGTGGTCGCCGGGCTCGGACGGCGGCAGGCGAAGGCCGTCGTCGCCGCGACGGCGGGCTGAGCGCCGGTCGGCACTCCAGCACCTCGGCCTGCCATGCGGGACTCTTCAAGACTTGGACAGCTGGTCACCGCGATCGGCTTGCTCGTAGCGCGCGGTGTGGCCGTGCCTCTCCTGCTCGCCGCGCTCCTGGTGAGCGTCGCCGTCGCCTTCACGGTTGGTGCGGGTGCTCGCCAAGGTGCTCGCTGTGGCACGACGAGTGATCGGCGTGCCCAGGACCTCAGGGTCCGCGCCGAGGCGCCGGGTGGAGATCTTGAAGCCCTCGTCCACGTCCCGGCTCTGGCACTCGGCCGACCCGCGCCACTACTGCTGGCGTTTCACGGATCGGGCGGTTCAGGTCCGTTCATGGCTGGTTATTCACGACTCGTCAGGGTGGCCGACCGCGAGGGCTTCCTGGTTGCCTTCCCGACCGCCCGGTCAGGCGAGGGAACCTGGGAGCTCCAGCCGGAAGAGGATCCCTCGACCGACGACGTCGCCGCCGTCAGAGTCCTGCTCGACCGCGTCGCGGCCACGGCGTGCGTGGAGTCCAAGCGGGTGACGGCCGTCGGCGTCTCCAACGGCGGTGGCTTCACCGCTCGACTGGCGTGTGAGATGTCGGATCGCCTGGCCGGCGTGGCGGTCGTCGCGGGCGGCTTCGCGCGGCTGCCGCCCTGCCGCCCTGCGCACCCGATGCCGCTACTCGAGATCCACGGGACCGCCGACCGCGTGGTGCCCTACCTCGGTGATCCCGAGGTCCGGGGCGGGCGCGGTGCGGTCCGCCCGTGGCTGGCGGCCTGGGCTCGTCGCGACGGCTGTCGCCCCGGAGCTAGGCGGCGGCCGGCGCTCCACGGTGTCGTTCGAATACGCTGGCGCGGGTGCGCCGGTGGCTCGAAGGTCGAGCACATCGCCATCTTGGGTGGCCAGCACGCCTGGCCGGGCGCAAGCCCGCCCGACCCCGGGCCGAGCCCAGTATCGGCTGCGGAGGAGAGCTGGCGGTTCCTCGCCGGCGCCACCCTTCGGTAGCCGCGCTCGGGTCGCGCGGCCCGCTCAGGGATCAAGAAGGGCCCCGGCGAGGTGCCGGGGCCCCGTGGGATCGATGCGTTCCGCTCGACGTCAGCGCGCTGTGCGGTCCACGCGGCCGTTGGCGTCGCGGCTGTCCTGCTTCGAGTCGCGGTGACCGTCGGCGTCACGGGCGTCGCCATTGGCGCCCTGCTTCGAGTCGCGGTGACCGTCGGCGTCACGGGCGTCGCCATTGGCGCCCTGCTT
>JACCYI010000003.1 GCA_013696535.1 Solirubrobacterales bacterium | reverse complement strand
GCCCGGAAGGCTCGTCCTCCTCCACGGCTTCACGCAGACCGGCGAGAGCTGGGCCCCGGTCCGTGCGGCGCTCGGCCATCCGAGCGTCGCTCCCGATCTGCGCGGCCACGGGAGTGCCGGGTCGCTGCGGCCCGTGAGCTTCGCGGCCGTCCTCTCAGACCTCGATGCGCTCGTACCGGACGGGGCGGTCCTCGTCGGCTACTCCATGGGAGGCCGGATCGCGCTGCGCTACGCGTTCGAACGGCCCGGCCGCCTGCGCGGACTAGTGCTCGTGAGCGCGAGTCCGGGTCTGGCGGACGACGGCGAGCGGGCCGCTCGCGCGGACGCCGACGCGCGCTTGGCAGACCGGATCGAGCAAGGCCCGCTCGACCGCTTCGTGGACGAGTGGGCGGACCAACCTCTCTTCGCCGGCCAGACGCCCGAGGTGGTGCAAGCTGCGCGGACCGACCGGTTGCGCAGTACGCCCGAAGGCCTGGCCGCGGCGCTGCACGGGCTCGGGACAACGACGATGCCGCCCATGTGGGATCGTCTCGGAGCACTCGATCTCCCGGTGACGCTGGTGGTGGGGGAGACCGACACGAAGTTCTGCGCCATCGCCGAGCAGATGGCCGGCGCACTGCCGGACGCCCGGCTCATGGTCGTGCCGGCAGCTGGGCACGCGGTCCACCTGGACCAGCCTGGCCGAGTGGCGCGGATTCTCGCGGAGACGTTCGCCGGATAGTTGCCACCCGACCCACCGCCATCACTTCCGCAGCTCAGAACCCCAGGCCGGGTCCGCGGGGCACGCGAATGGCCCCCCGGACGGCTCGCGGGCCTAGGATTTCGCCGCTGAACGCCCCGAGCGTCGCAAGGCCGTGGGCGGGGAGCGGGCCGGCGGCGGAGAGGCCGGCGGCGGCGTGCACGGCAGCGGCGATCCCCACCGGCCCGTCGTAGGTGGAAGCCAGGTACACGGTCGAGCCGACCGCGCGGGCGGCCGCGGCGTCGCGCAACACTCCGGTGATGCCCCCGCTACGCGAGATCTTCAGGCAGACGGCATCCACGGCGCCTGACCCGGGGGCGCCCGCCTCGGCCGCGGTCTCGTCCATCGCCAGCGGCACGTCGATCTCTGCGCGCACCGCACGCAGCGCTTCGATCCCATGCACCGGCTCCTCGGCCAGCTCGATGCCGACGGGAGCCAGCGCGCGCAGGTTGGCCACCGCCTCCTCGACCGTCCAAGCGCCGTTGGCGTCCACCCGGATCGCGGTCCGGGGTCCCGCCACCGCGCGCACCGCGGCCAGACGGCCCGCGTCGTCGCCCACGCCGACCTTGACCTTGAGCGTGTCGAAGTCAGCGGCGAGCGCCGCGCCCGCCTCGGCCGCGGCGCCTGCGCGATCTTCGGCTCCGATGATGGCGTTGACGGGGATGGAGCGGGCCGCCTCGACCGAGATCAGCTGAGCGACGGATCGCCCGGCGCGCTTGCCCGCGAAGTCCCAGAGCGCCAGGTCCACCGCCGCGAGCGCCTGGGGGAGGTCCCGTTCCGCGCGACAGGCTTCGAGCAGCGTGTGGGGCGGAGTGTCCCGGTCGGCGGCCGCGCAGACGCTGGCGTAGACGTCGAGGGCCGCTCTCACCGCTGCCAGCGAGACCCCGTCGTAAGGCTCGAGCGGAGCCGCCTCGCCGATCCCGAAGTCGTCGTCCGCGTAGGCCAGCGTGACTTCCAGCAGCTCCCTTACCTCGATCGATCCCCAAGCCGCGCGCAGCGGCGACCGCAGCCGGAGCCGCAGCGGCTCGACCTGGAGGGACGGCATCAGGAGGCCAGGATCCCCGACGACAGCAGAAGGCAGAAGGCGAGCTGGAGCTGACCCGTGCCGGCCAACGCACCGTTGAGCGCCGGTCCGTCGACCCGGGTACGGACCGTCTTTACGACCGGCAGGGCGACCGGCACCGCGATGAGCACGATCAGCAGCCAGGCGTCAAGCGAGTCGGACCCCAGGATCCACGGCAGTGGCGCGGTCACGAAGGCGCCGGCCACCATCGCGACGTACAGGGCTCGTGCCCGCTCGCGCCCCAGCCGAACGGCTGAAGTCCGCTTGCCGGCACGGCGATCCGTCTCGAGATCGCGCACGTTGTTGACCACGAGGATGGCCGACGCCAGCAGCCCGACCGGCACGGCCAGCACAAGCGCCTCCCATGCCACCTCCTCGACCTGCGCGAAGTAGGAGCCGGCCACCGCGACGATGCCGAAGAACAGGAATACGAAGATCTCCCCCAGCCCCTCGTAGCCGTAGGGGCGCGGGCCGCCCGTGTAGAGGACGCCGGCGAGGATGGACGCGATCCCGGCCACCAGGAGCTCCCACCCGGCGGTGGCGATGAGGTAAGTGCCCGCAAGGACGGCGAAGGCGAAGGAGACATAAGTGCCGATCAGGACCTGACGCGGCGGGACCAGGCCCCCGGCCGTGACCCGCACGGGGCCGAGGCGATCCTCGGTGTCGGCGCCTCTACGGGCGTCGGAGTAGTCGTTCGAGAGGTTGGTGCCGATCTGGATGAAGAGGGCGCCGACCATCGCCGCGACGAATGAGAGCACCTTGAACGTCCCCTGCGTCGCTGCGAGCGCCGTACCCACCAGCACAGGAGCCACAGCGGCCGGAAGGGTCCGCGGTCGCGCCGCCATCAACCAGATGCGCATCAGGCCGGGCTACGGGCGCTTCGGGAACCGCGCAAAGTCAGGCGCGCGCTTCTCCTTGTAGGCCTCCCGCCCCTCACGCGCCTCCTCGGAGGCGTAGAACAGGAGGTTCGTGTCATGCGCGAGCTGCTGGATGCCCGACAGCCCGTCCTCGGCAGCGTGGAAGCTGGCCTTGAGCAGCCGTAGCGAGAACGGGGAGAGGGCGAGCATCTCGCGGCACCAGCCGACCGTCTCCTCTTCGAGCCGCTCGAGCGGCACGACGGTGTTGACCAGGCCCATCTCGAGCGCCTGCTCGGCCGAGTATTGACGGCACAGAAACCAGATCTCCTTGGCCTTCTTGGGTCCGACCAGGTTGGAGAGCAGACCGGCACCGAAGCCACCGTCGAACGAGCCCACCCGTGGGCCGGTCTGGCCGAAACAGGCGTTGTCGGCGGCGACGGTGAGGTCGCACACGAGGGCCAGGACGTGCCCGCCCCCGATCGCGTACCCGGCGACCATGGCCACCACCGGCTTGGGAAGGCGGCGGATCTGGACGTGTAGGTCGGTGACGTGGAAGCGCCCAATCCCGCCTGACGACGGGTCCGAGAGATAGCCCGTATCGCCGCGCACGCGTTGATCGCCGCCCGAGCAGAAGGCCAGCGGGCCTTCGCCGGTCAGCACGACCGCCCCGACCGACGTGTCCTCCCGCGCCAGCTCGAGCGCCGAGGACAACTCGACGACCGTCTGCGGCCGGAAGGCGTTTCGGACTTCGGGCCGGTCGATGGTTAGCTTGGCGATGCCCACCGGATCGTCGGATAGCTCGTAGCGGATGTCCGAGAACTCGGCGGCCGGCGTCCAGGAGGTCATGCCCGAACGACATTAGCCTCTCCCCGACGATGCAGATCGAGGAAGAAGCCTGGCTCGAGCGCGCGGCCGCCCTTCGCCCCCGGGCGATCGCGCTCGAGGCGCCCGGGATCGAGTGGTCGTACGCCGAATTGCTCGAGCGGGCCCGGGCGGCGAACGTGGGAGAGCCGGGCGAGGCCCTGCCCGTCACCCTGCCTCCCGGGCCGGGCTTCGCGGTGGCGCTCCACGCCTGTCTGCTGCGCGGGGTGGTCGCCGTCCCGGTGGACCCGCGACTGAGCGAGCGCGAGCGGCAGGCCCTGCTGGCTTCGGCCACTCCGTCGCCCGACGCAGCGCATCCGCTCATGGTCGTCCACACGTCGGGGACCACGGGTGCACCGCGTCCCATCACGCTGACCTACGGGAACGTCCTCGCGAGTGCACTCGGCACCGCGGTCGCGCTCGGGCTGGACCCGGAGGAGCGCTGGCTCTGCCCGCTGCCGCTGTCCCACGTCGGCGGGCTGATGGTCCTGCTGCGCTCGGTGATCTACGCGACCACCGCCGTACTGCGGCCGGTCGAGGGACCGGAGCTGCACGGCGCCACCCTCGCCTCGTTCGTCCCGACGCAGTTGGCCCGGGCGCTCGACGCCGGCCTCGAGCGCCCCGAAGGTCTGCGGGCGATCCTGCTCGGTGGCGCGGGAGCGCCGCGTTCGCTGCTCGAGCGGGCGGCCGTCGCCGGCGTCCCCGTCGCCCAGACCTACGGGCTGACCCAGGCGTGCTCGGCCGTCACGATCTCGGTGCCTGGAGACCTCGAAAGCCAAGGCCGCACGATCCCCGGAGTGCGGGTCGGCATCGCGCCGGACGACGAGATCCTCGTCTCCGGCCCGACCGTCGCGGGGGGAGGAACGCTGCAAACCGGCGATCTCGGCCGCCTCGACAGCCGCGGGCGCCTCGTGGTGATCGGGCGCAAGGGCGAGATGATCGTCACGGGCGGGGAGAACGTCGCGCCCGCGGAAGTCGAGGATGTGCTGTTGGAGCACCCCGCGGTCGCGGACGCGGGCGTGCTCGGGCGGCCCGATCCGGAGTGGGGGGAGGCGGTGATCGCGCAAGTGGTCCTCCGCGGGCCGGTGGATCCGGAGGAGCTGCGGGCCTTCTGCGCGCAGCGCCTCGCCCGCTTCAAGGTCCCCAAGTCCATCCAGGTGGTGGACGCGCTGCCGCGCACCGGCTCGGGCAAGCTCAAGCGCACGGCTATGTAGCTTCTCTGGAGATGACCGACGCCGCTGAATACCGCAAGGCCAGCCGCGAGCGATGGGGCAAGTCCGCCCGCGGGTGGCAGGCCCGTCGCGAGCAGCTCGCCCACGCCTCCATGCCCGTGACCGCCCGGATGGTGGACGCCATCGCACCGCAGCCGGGCCACGAGTTGCTGGAGCTGGCCGCGGGGATCGGCGACACCGGCTTCTACGCGGCCGAGCTCATCCAGCCCGGCGGGACGCTGATCTGCTCGGACTTCTCCCCCGAGATGCTGTCCGCCGCACAGGAGCGCGCGCTGGCCCTAGGGCTCTCCAACGTGCGCTTCAAGCAGATCGACGGCGAGTCCATCGATCTCGGCGCCGGGTCGCTCGACGGCGTGCTGTGCCGGTGGGGTTACATGCTGATGGCCGATCCGGCCGCCGCGCTGCGCGAGAGCCGGCGCATCCTGAGGCAAGGTGGCCGACTCGCTCTGGCTGCCTGGACCGGCCCGGATGAGAACCTCTGGAGCGCGCTGCCCGGCCGCGAGCTCGTGCGCCGCGGGCATATGGAGCGGCCACGACCTGAGCAGCCGGGTCAGTTCGCATGGGCCGATCCAGGTCGGATTGAAGCCGCCCTCCAGGAGGTTGGGTTCGTGGAGGACCTCGAGATCGAGCGCGTGGGTTTCGAGCTCGGGTTTGCCTCCTTCGAGACGTGGTGGGCCACCCAGCGCGATCTCTCGAGCTCCTTCGCCGAGACGGTCGACGGGCTCGCCCCGGACGAGCATGAGGAAGTTCGGGCGGCGGTCCGGGCGTCCGTTGCGGACTTCGAAACCGGCGCCGACGGCGGACTGACGATCCCGGCTGCCACGTGGGTCGCGGCGGGCACCGCCTAAGGTTCGACGCATGTTCTACGACGACGACGCCAACCTCTCCCTCCTGGATTCCAAGACGATCGCGATCCTGGGCTTCGGCTCCCAGGGGCACGCCCACGCGCTCAACCTCAAGGACTCCGGCGCTGACGTCGTCGTCGGGCTGCGACCGGATTCCGCTTCGGTGGACAAGGCGCGGGAGGCGGGCCTCGAGGTCCTCCCGATCGCCGACGCCGCCTCGCGCGGCGACATCGTCATGGTGCTGCTCCCGGATGAGAAGCACGGCGAGGTCTACGAGGCCGAGATCGCCGACGGCATCGCGCCTGGCAAGCACCTGATGTTCGGCCATGGTTTCTCCATCCACTACGAGACGGTCAAGCCGCCACCCGGCGTCGACGTCTCGCTCGCGGCTCCGAAGGGCCCGGGTCACCTCGTGCGCCGGCAGTACCTCGAGGGCTCGGGAGTGCCCGGCCTGATCGCGGTCCACGTCGACGCCACAGGCACCGCCAAGGACGTCGCCCTGGCCTACTCCAAGGGCATCGGATGCACGCGTGGCGGGGTGATCGAGACGTCCTTCAAGGAGGAGACCGAGACGGACCTCTTCGGCGAGCAGGCCGTGCTCTGCGGCGGGGTGTCAGAGCTCGTGCAGGCCGGCTTCGAAACGCTCGTCGACGCCGGCTATAGCCCCCAGATGGCGTACTTCGAGTGCCTGCACGAGGTCAAGCTCATCGTCGACCTGATGTACGAGAAGGGCCTCTCCGGCATGCGGTACTCCATCTCGAACACTGCGGAATACGGTGACTACACTCGCGGCAAGCGGATCATCACCGAGGAGACCCGCGCGAACATGCGCAAGATCCTGGACGAGATCCAGTCGGGAGACTTCGCGCGGGAGTGGATCGCCGAGAACCGAGCGGGTCAGGAGAACTTCCTGCGCATGCGCAAGGAGCAGTCCTCCTCCCAGATCGAGCGCGAGGGCGCAGAGCTGCGCTCCAAGATGGACTGGATCGAGACAGACTTCTAGTTGCCGCATGCCTGAGCAGCCGCAGAATCCTTCGGGCTGGCTTCCTCCGCAGGCGCCCGAAGGCCGGCCACCCCCGCAGTTCGAGAGGCCTGCCTTCCAGCCGCCCGCGCCGCCCGCGCCGCCCGCCGTCGATGACCGCCCGAAGTTCGTCTCGAGCGCGGCCCCTCGTCCCGCCGCCGCGAAGGCCGGCGGGCCGGCGAACACGCTGGCCATCTTGTCGTTGCTGTCAGGCATCGTCGGCCTGCTGCTTCTCGTCTTCTCGCTCGGACTCGGGTTCTTCTTCGCCCTGCCATGCTCCATCGCCGCTTGGCTGCTCGGCGTCCACGCCAAGCGACGCATCGCCGATGGCCGGGTGGCCTCCGGCGCCGGCCAAGCCCAGGCCGGACTCGTGATCGGCAAGGTCGGTGTCGGGCTCGGGGTGATCGCCATGGTGGTATGGGTCGCCCTCATCCTCTCCGGGTTCTCCATCGAGGGCTTCCAGCAGGACCTCGAACGTGAGCTCGAGCGCCAGCGCGACTCATCCGGCGCCCAGGCGACCGCAGTACCCGCTTCGCCGGCATCCGCCTTCCAAGGAGCCCCATGACCCGACCCGGCCTCGACGCCACGGCGCCCGCGCCAGACACCCTCCAGATACCACCCGAGCTCAAACCCGGCGACGGACGCTTCGGGGCAGGCCCCTCCAAGGTTCGCTCGGAGCAGCTCGGGCACCTGGCCGGTGCGGGCGGCGCCCTGATGGGCACATCACATCGCCAGAAGCCGGTCAAGACGCTCGTGGGGAGCATCCGTGCGGGCTTGCACGAGCTCTTCTCGCTTCCCGACGGCTATGAGGTCGCCCTCGGCAACGGCGGGACCACCGCCTTCTGGGACGCCGCCACCTTCGGCCTGGTCGGCACCCGCGCGCTGCACCTGACTTACGGCGAGTTCTCCTCGAAGTTCGCCACCTGCACTGCCGGAGCCCCGTTCCTGGCCGACCCGATCGTGATCTCCGCCGAGCCGGGCGACGCCCCCGCCCCCGCGGCGGATCCGTCAGCCGACCTGCTCGCCTGGGCCCACAACGAGACCTCGACCGGCGTGATGGTGCCCGTCGAACGCCCCGCGCGAGCGGGCGACGCGCTGGTGGCGATCGACGCCACCTCGGGCGCAGGCGGCCTGCCGCTCGACGCCACCCAAGCGGACGTCTACTACTTCGCCCCCCAGAAGTGCTTCGCCTCTGACGGCGGTCTCTGGCTCGCGCTGCTCAGCCCCACCGCGCAGGAGCGCATCGCGCAGATCGCGGCTTCGGACCGCTGGATCCCGGAGTTCCTCTCGCTCGCCACGGCCCTCGAGAACTCAAAGAAGGACCAGACGTACAACACCCCGGCGCTCGCGACGCTACTGCTCCTGTCCGACCAGCTCGAATGGATGCTCGAGAACGGCGGACTTGACTTCAGCGTCGGGCGCACGACCGCGTCGTCCGAGCACTTGTACGGCTGGGCGGAGGCATCCACGTACGCCACTCCGTTCGTGAGCGACCCGGCCAAGCGCTCGCTGGTGATCGGGACCGTCGACCTCGCCGAAGCCGTGGACGCCGCTGCCGTGGCCGCCACCCTGCGTGCCAACGGGATCGTCGACACCGAGCCGTACCGCAAGCTCGGTCGAAACCAGCTGCGAATCGCCATGTTCCCGGCTGTCGAGCCCGCCGACGTGCAGGCGCTGACCGCCTGCGTGGACTGGGTGGTCGAGCGGCTGGGGGTGAGCCCGTGACCCGGGTCCTCGTGGCGGAGAAGATCGGGGCCTCGGGCGTCGACCTCCTTCGCGAGCACTTCGAGGTCGACGTCCGGACCGAGTGGTCTGACGGCGAGCTCGAGCAGGCCATCGGCGCTTACGACGGCATCCTGATCCGCTCGGCGTCCCGGCTCACCGCCGAGCTGCTCGCCCACGCGACGAACCTCAAGGCCATAGGGCGCGCCGGCGTCGGGGTCGATAACGTCGACGTCGATGCGGCGACCAAGCGGGGGATCATCGTCGCGAACGCCCCGCAGTCAAACGTCGTCACCGCCGCAGAGCACACCCTTGCCCTCCTGCTCGCGCTCGCTCGCAACGTGCCCCAGGCGCACGCGTCCCTGATAGCGGGGCGCTGGGATCGCTCGAAGTACTCAGGCGTCGAGCTCATGCACAAGACACTCGGAATCCTCGGGTTCGGCCGCATCGGCCAGCTCGTGGCGCACCGTGCGCTCGCCTTCGGGATGCGCGTCGTCGCCTTCGATCCCTTCGTCGGAGCCGACCGCTATCGCGAGCTCGGGGTGGAGAAGGCCGACTCCTCCGACGACGTCTACGCCCAGGCGGATTTCCTTACCCTGCACCTTCCCAAGACCCCGGAGACCGAGGGCTGGCTGGACGCCGAGGCCCTCGCCAAGTGCAAGGACGGGGTACGGGTGCTCAACGTCGCCCGCGGACCGCTGATCGTCGATGAGGACCTCCGCGCTGCGCTCGACTCCGGGAAGGTGGGCGGCGCGGCCCTCGACGTCTTTCGCTCCGAGCCCATCACCGAGCACCCGCTGTTCGGCTATCCCAACGTCGTCGTCACGCCGCATCTCGGCGCCTCCACGACCGAGGCGACCGACCGGGCGGGCTTCCAGGCCGCCGAGCAGGTCGTCGCCGCGCTCACCGGGGGCAGCGTCACGACCGCGGTCAACGTTCCCGCGGTGGCGGCCGAGGACCTCGAGATCCTCGGGCCGTTCATCGGCCTGAGTCGCGCGCTCGGGCGCCTCGGCATGGCGCTCGTGGAGGGGAGCTCGATCGACCGGGTGGAGGTCGAGTACCTCGGCCGCCTCGCCGAGCGCGACGTCCGCCCGCTCAGCGTCCAGGTCCTGCTCGGTGTCCTGCACGGCAAGACCGAAGAAGAGCTCAACGCGGTCAACGCGCCCTCCGTGGCGGTCGAACGCGGGATCGATGTCGCCGAGACCAAGCGCGCGAGCGCGAACGACTTCAACGACATGGTGCGGGTCACGATCGTCGCGGGCGAGCGCCGCACGCGCGTCGTGGGAACGACGGTGGGCCGACGCAACCGGCCACATCTGCTCGAGGCCTGGGGGCAACGCTTCAACCTGCAACTCGAGGATCACATCACGTTGTTCCGCTACTCCGACGTCCCGGGAATGATCGGCCGGGTGGGTTCGGCGTTCGGGAATCACGGTGTGAACATCTCCTCGGCCGCAGTGGGGCGGGCAGCCGGCGGGGGTGCTCAGGCAGGCGGCCAAGGGGGCGTGCAGGTGATGATCCTGACCACGGACGCGGCCGTCCCGAACGAGGTCGTGGATGACATCGTCCGCTCCGACGGCTTCCTGGCCGGTCGCGCCGTCTCGCTCTGATCGACGGTGCTTCGTACGCCGCTCCGTCCAACGACTGCCACCGGATTGGCACGGCTGCGCTAGGTTTCTGCGCCGGGCCGACCGATCGCCAACGGAGGAAAGACCGTGCAAGACGCCGCCAGCAGGACCACACCGCCCACCGGCGGCGCGATAGGGGCACCACCCGAGCTCAAGCACAATGC
>JACCYI010000370.1 GCA_013696535.1 Solirubrobacterales bacterium | reverse complement strand
CCCTCGACGTGCTCGAGGGAGAAGAAGCGCCCCTGGTGGTCGAACGGCGTCTCCTCGGTCCAGATGCGACGAATGACGTCGATCCATTCCTGGGCCAGCGCGTAGCGGCTGTCGTGGTCCTGCGGCAGCTCAACGCCGAACGTGTCGTACTCGGGCTTGTTCCACCCTGCCACCACGTTGATGCCTGCCCGGCCGCGACCGATTTGGTCGAGCGTCGCGAGCTGCTTGGCGGTCACGATCGGATGGTTGAAGGCCGTGTGAATCGTCGAGAAGACCGTGATCCGGCTCGTCGTGGCCAACAGGCCGGCCGCCCAGGTCACCGGGTCGAGGACCCCCTCGTGGAAGTTCGTCGTGCCGCCGTAGCCGATCCAGCGCGCGATCGGCAGCAGGAAGTCCAAGCCGACCTCGTCGGACAAGCGACCGAGCGCGAGGTTGTCCTCCCACGAGCCCGACCACCGCTCGGGCACGCGGGTGACCGCCAGGCCGCTCGAGCAGTTCGGCGAGAACAGACCGAGCTTGAAGCCCGTCCCCGCCTCGATCATCGCCTTGGTCACGCCACTCCACCCGCCGCCTGCGAGGCCTGAGCTTCGGCGGTGCGAAGCACCAGGGTGATCTGATCGCGAAGAAGCCATGGCAGTACTCGCTGGGTCAGGCTCGCCAGCACCCCGAAGGCTTGGACCTGCGCGCTCCAGGTCACGTCGCAGGCACCGTCATCCGCTCCCGCGAGCTGGAGCTCGGTGTCGAAGGCGACGCGGAACTCGCCGCCGCTGCCGTCTCCCGTGATCCGCACCCGCCTCGGCTCGTCGCGCTCGGCGATGCGCACGTCGAGCTCGAGCGGCGTGACTCCGAGATTCGTGCTCGGCCGCACCCCGGCCCGGAACACGTCCGGGCCGTCCGCGGTGACCCAGCGGACGTCGGGCAGGGCCGCGCCGAGGCGCTCGGGATCACTGAGCGCGGCCCACAGCGCCTCGGGGGCGATCGCGGCGCGATGCGTGCCGTTGATGTGCTTGATCATCTCGAGGTGACCCTCACGTTGCGGGTGGAGCTCACCGGGTCGTGCAGCAGGCGCCAGACCCGCTCGGCCGGGTTGTGCGTGTCGGACACGATCGCGCCACCGCCGCCGATCGCGTCTTGGATGGCTGCGGAGATCGTCGAGAGCGGGGCACCGCCTCCCTCGCCCATCCCCTTGGCGCCGTTCGGGGTGCGCGGGGACGGCGACTCCAGCTCGCCCGTGGCCATGAGCGGCACGTCCAGCGACGTCGCGGCGTGGTAGTCGTAGAAGTTCCCGTTCAGCAGCTGCCCGGTCTCCTCGTCGTAGTGGAACGACTCGTAGAACGCGGCCCCGATTCCGTGCGCGGCAGCACCGTGGACTTGTCCTTCCACGATCTGCGGATTTATCCGCCGGCCGCAGTCGTCGACGGCGACGTAGTCGAGGATCGCGCTCTGCCCAGTCTCCTCGTCGATCTCGATCACGGCGGCGTGGATCTGCGCGGCGTAGGTCAGGGTGAGCTCACCGCGCTTGGTCTCCACGTCGGGGATGTCGAAGGGTGGGCGGTAGACGTAGCGGCAGGTCAGGCTGACCGCGTCGGCGATCTCGCCCGGCAACGCGGCGACATTCGTGTAGACCAGGTTGGCGATCCCGATGAACGGGATCGAGCGCTCGGGATCGCCCGCGACACCGGCCATGCCGCCCTCAAGCTCGATCTCGTCGACTTCGGCGCCCAGCGCCGTGGCCGCCACGAGCTTGATCTCGTCGCGGAGCTTCTTGGCCGCCCCGAGCGCCGCGCCCAGGCCGGTCACCGCGAATTGCGACGCGTAGGTGCCGGAGAAGCCGACGTAGGCGTGGGACGCCGTGTCGTAGCCGGCCTTGACGTGCACGTCGGTGTAGGCCACGCCGAGCACCTCGGCGACCGTCTGCGCGGCCGTCGTCTCATGGCCTTGCCCCTGGGGCGAGGAACCGAGGTTGACGGCGACCTCCCCGTAGAGGTCCAGCTTGACGATCGCCGCCTCGCCGTTGCCGGAGAACGGCAGGTGCGGATTGACTATCCGCGCCTGGCCGAAGTTGTTGGTCCCGGAGTCGAGCGTGGAGCCGATCCCGATCCCGATGCGCTTGCCCGTGCCCTGGGCGGCCTGCGCCGCCTGCCGGCCGCGCCAGCCGTCGTAGTCGATGAGCTCGAGCGCGATGTCGAGCATCTGCGGCAGGTCACCCGAGTCGTAGAAGCAGCCGTTGGGCGTCTCGTAGGGGTACTCGTCGGCTTGGGGGAAGTTCTTCTTGCGAAGCTCGACCGGGTCGAAGTCCAGCTCATGGGCGACGATGTCGATGATCCGCTCGATCATCCACAGGTGCTGCAGGCGCGAGTAGCCGCGGTTCGGGCCACAAGGGCACTTGTCCGTGAGGACCTGCGTGTAATCGACCCGCAGGTGCTTGAGCTTGTAGCACCCGGGTGCGACCTGCGACCAGATCACGGCACCCAGCGGCTCGTAGCGCATGAACGCGCCGGCGTCGTCGAAGGCCTTGAGATCGAAGCCGAGGATCGTCCCGTCGGACATCACTGGGACCCTGATGTCCGTGAACGTCCGCTCGTTGCCGTGCGCGCTGGCGGCCACGTGCTCCGAGCGGTACTCCGTCCACTTCACCGGCCGGCCTGCCTTGCGCGAGAGCAGCATGCACGCCGCGATCGTGGGGTAGCTCGTGATCTTGAGCCCGAACGCCCCGC
>JACCYI010000366.1 GCA_013696535.1 Solirubrobacterales bacterium | reverse complement strand
GCGGAGGAAGGTGAAGCCGACCGGGTTCCGAAGCGCCGCAGGCAGCTCTCGCCCGGCCGTATCGTTCGCTTCGCGGCGCTCGCGATCGTTGGCTGGATCGTCGGATCGTTGGTGCTGTTCCTCGTCTCCGCCCAACTGCAGCGACAGGACGTATCGGATTCCGCCGGCTCGGCGCTTGACTCCTCCTCGAACACATTGACCTCCCCCAACACCATCCTCGTGTTGGGCTCCGACGCGCGCACCAAGGAGACCAGCGAGCCGGGCTCGAGCACCGGCGGACCCTCACGCTCGGACACCATCCTGCTCATGCGGGCGGGTGGAGGCGCCTCCGCGCGTCTCTCCATCCCTCGCGACACCGTGGTGGACATCCCGGGGAACGGGCGCAACAAGATCAACGCGGCCTACGCCATCGGCGGGCCGGCCCTGGCCGTGAAGACCGTCAAGACCTATCTCGGAATCGAGATCAACCACCTCGTCGAAGTCAACTTCGCCAACTTCCCCGACTTCATCGACGCGCTCGGAGGGGTCGATCTGAGGACCGGCTGCGTGGTGTCGCGCATCAACGGAGGCTTCAAGAACGGCGGGTACACGCTGCGGTTGAAGGCGGGCGAGAACCACCTCGACGGCAAGCAGGCGCTCGCTCTCGCCCGCACGCGCAAGAACGAGTGCCGGCCGAGCGAGAACGACCTCACGCGCGCGCGGCGTCAGCAGAAGATCCTGGGGGCGATCAAGGGCCGCCTCGTGTCGCCGGCCACCTTCGTCAGACTTCCGCTCGTCTCCTGGGCGGCACCGAAGGCGGTGCGCTCAGACATGGCCGGGCCGTCCCTGCTCGGGCTCTTCGGTTCGGTGGCCACGGGCGGATCGCCCAGCACTCGAGTGTTGAAGCCGTCCGGCGCCACGACACTGCCTGACGGCGGCGCGGGGCTCGTGGTCTCAGAAGCCGAGAAGCAGGCCGAGGTGGCGCGCTTCCTGAGGTGAGGTAGCGAGCGGCCTGTGGTGGCGGGCGCGCCGATCCGTCGACCGCGGAGTCTGACCCTCTACGCGTCGAGCACAGCTTCAGCCACCTGATCGCGATGCCACCGAGCGTCACCGTAGTGGTGAGCCAGCGCCGCGGCACGCTTGAAGAAGAACTGCAGATCGTGCTCCCACGTGAATCCGATGCCGCCGTGCACCTGGATGGCCGAGCCGGTCACCCGCGAACCGCAGTCAGACGCGTAGGCCTTCGCCGCCGAGGAGGCCACGGAAGCGATCTCGGGCTCGAAGTCCAGCGCCCATGCCGCCCAGTAGACGAGCGAGCGGGCTCCCTCGACCTCGAGCAGCATCTGCGCGCAGCGGTGCGAGACGGCCTGATAGGTGCCGATGGGGCGCCCGAACTGCTGGCGTTCCTTCGCGTAGGCGACCGACATCTCCATCGCTCGCTCCGCCACTCCGACCGACTCCGCGGCGGTGGCGATCGCGATGGCGTGCCATGCGCGGCCGAACGCGTGGGGCTCGCCGTCCAGCAGCTCTCCCGACACCCCGTCGAGCGTCACCTCGAACAGTCGCCTCGTCGGATCGATCGACCCCGACCGCGTGATGGTCACGCCGGGGGCGTCCGCCTCGACCAGGAAATGCCGGCCTCCCGCTGCCGTGATGACCAGGCCGTCGGCGAAACCGGCGTCGGCAACCGCGATCTTCGTGCCGGTCAGGGTGCCGTCGTCGCCGGGCGACAGGGTCGAGGCGTCAGGTTCGCCGAGTTCGTCGGCGTCCCACATGGCGACGCTCCCGCGTCGCCCACCCGCCAGAGCGTCTGACCGCCCGCCCGCAGCCAGCAGCGCGGTGGCCGCCCAGGTCGACTGCAGCGGCGAAGGAGCCAGCGCGTAGCCCAGCTCCTCGCTGACGACGGCGAGCTCGACCGTGCCGAGGCCCTGCTCCGGGTCGGCGAGCTCGGGCCAGCCGAGCGCCGCGATCTCCTCCCACTGCGCGGAAGTGAAGCCGTCGGGCTCTTCGAGCGCCAGCCGGCGCACTTCCTCGAGGCGATAGCGGGCGGCGAGGAACTCGCGCGCGGTGCGCTTGATCGTCCGCTGATCCTCGGAGAGATCGAAGTCCACCGTGTCCCCCTACTTCGCTCGAGGCAGCCCGAGCACGCGCTCGGCCACGATGTTCTTGAGGATCTCGGTCGTCCCGCCCTCGATCGAGTTGCCGCGGGCGCGCAGGAACCGGTAGGCCCACTGGTCGTCGCCCAGCTGGGCACGGGCTCCGGCGAGGTCGAGGGCGAGCTCGGTGAGCGCCTGGTTGACTTCCGCCCAGTGCCACTTGCCGAGCGATCCTTCCGGACCCGGAGCTCCTCGCTTCATGGTGGCGGTCAGACCGCGGTAGGCGTTCAGGCGCAGGGCCTGCGCCTCGATGTAGAGCTGGGCGAGGCGCTGGCGCACGACGGGGTCGACCGCCGCGCCCGACTCTCGGGCTGCCGCCACCAGCTCGCGGAGTGCGATCTGGACGCCGACCTGCAGCGCGAACGCCAGGCCGGCCCGCTCGTGCATCAGCGTGGTGATGGCCACCGCCCAGCCGTTGTCCTGGCCGCCGATGATGTTGGCATGGGGGATCCGGGCCTCTTCGATGAACAGCTCGTTGAACTCCGCCTCGCCGGTGATCTGGCGCAGCGGGCGGATGTCGACGCCGTCCTGCTCCATGTCCATCAGGAAGTAGCTGAGCCCCCGGTGCTTGGGCACCTCGGCGTCCGTGCGGGCGACGAGCATGCACCACTTGGATTGATGCGCCATCGTGGTCCACACCTTCTGGCCCGTGACGATCCACTCGTCGCCCGAGCGCACCGCCCGGGTCTTCAGGGACGCGAGATCAGAACCCGAGTCGGGCTCCGAGAAACCCTGACACCAGATCTCGTCGGCGGAGAGGATGGGAGAGAGGTAGCGATCCTTCTGTGCCTCGTCGCCGTGGGCGATCACGGTCGGGCCGCCCATCGCGAGGCCCAGCACGTTGGCCATCGGCGGCGCGCCCGAGCGGGCGATCTCCTCGTAGAAGATGGCCTGCTCGACCAGGGTCGCGCCCGCTCCTCCGTAGGCCTCGGGCCAGCTCAGCCCGGCCCAGCCGCGCTCGTTGAGCCTCCGCTGCCACGCACGCCGGAAGTCGAACTGCTCCGGGTCTGCGGCGGGCTCCTCACCCGGATGATGATCGGCCAGCCACCCGCGCAGCTCGTCGCGGAACTCCTCTTCCTGAGGCGAGAGGGTCAGGTCCATCGCGGCGGGACGGTATCAGCGGACGGGCTGGAACTCAGGCGTGTGTTGCAGCGGCGCATCCGGACTCACCGGCGGAGGGGGCAGGTCGCCCCCGCGGGCCCGCGAGGCCAGCGCCACCCCGGCCAGAATCAGCGCAAGCCCGACCACGGCGGCCAGGGTGATCGCCTCGTCCAACAGCAGCGCCCCGTAGAGCAGTGCGACGGCCGGAGCGAGGTAGGAGACCAATGACGCACGCCCCGCCCCCACTTCGGCGATCAGCACGTAGAAGATCACGAACGCCAGCGCGGTTCCCAGCACTCCGAGCCCCACGACGGCCAGGATCGCCCGCAGACCCGGCGTCTCCGACGGTGCGGTGGCCACCGCCGCCGGAAAGGTCAATACTGAAGCCACCGTGATCGAGATGAAGGAGGTCTGGATGGGCGAGAGCCCCGAGTAACGGCCCTTGACCACGAAGCTCGACAACGCGTAACACATCGCGGCGGCGACCATGGCGAGTGCGCCGAGGAACTCGCCGAGTGTCTGCACGGATTCGACGCCGACGACGAGCGCAACTCCACCGAGACCCATCACCATCCCGATCGCCTGACGCCGGTCGACACGCTCGGAGGCGTCGATGAAGGGCGCGAACATCGCGACGAACAGTGATGCGGGGGAGATCAGCACAGCCGTGAGCCCTGAGGGCACCTCGAGCTCGCCCAGCGTGATGAAGGTGAAGGGCAGCGCCACCGCCAGCGCGCCGAGCACGAGGGCGGTTCGCGGGCGCGCCCGCATATCGGCCAGCGCCTCCAGCGGTGCCTGCCGCCCGCCGGTCGCCCGGAGCGCCGCGAAGAGCACGAATGCGGCCAGTAGCGTTCGAGCGAAGACGATCACGGGCGCGTCGAAGTCTTCGAGCGCGTACTTGATTAGGAGGTAGGAGCCGCCCCAGATCGAGGCGAGCGCCGCCAGCAGGCCGACCTGGCGAGGAGTCATCCGGCGAACATCCTTGCAGCGTCGACCCCTAAGCGCGAATCACGGTGCGCTGGACAGGCCATAAGCAAGCCTTATGTTCCTCCACCGGGCGCTCGCTCGCCGACGTCAAACCGCGGCAGCTTGCAGGTCTCGCTCCTCTTGACCAGACAGGGCGGACGGGCCGCGCGGTGCCAGGTCACTCCGGGCGCGACCCACCGGGAGCGCCCGGTGGACGACGAGGGCGACGCCGGCGACCGCGACGGCAGCGACGGCGAAGACGAGCCGCGGGGACGTGAGCGACGCGAGGACGCCGCCTATGAGGTAGCCCGTGCCGATGCTGGCCGCTCCCAGGGCCTCCCAGAGGCTCATGACCCTGGCCTGGAAGCGATCCTCGAGGCGCTCCTGCAACGTCTGCAGCATGGCGACGACGCTGATGCCGTTGCCGAGCCCGCCGAGGGCGGCCCCGACAGCGGCGATGGCGAGGCCCGGCGCGATGGCCATGACGGTGTAGCCCGCGGCGATGGTGGCGAGCGCGGAGACCATCAGGCGCAGCAGCGGCACGCTCTGCGCGCGGGCGAAGATGAGGCTACCGATCACCATCCCGCCGCCCCAGGCCCCGAGCAGCAGCCCATAGGCTCCGTCGCCGGCCTGCAGGCTCTCGGCGGCGTAGACGACTTCGATCGGGACGGCGAGTGTGCAGGCCACCAGCAGCCCCCCCTGGGCGGCCATCAGGCGCCGGAGCGCGGGCCGGCCGGCGACGTGGGCGATACCTCCGCGCACGGCGGAGACCCAGCCTTCCCGGTTCTGCGTTCCAGCCGGAAGCGGAGCACGAGCGAGGAGGACGCACATGGCCGCGAACACGGTGGCGGCGCCGGCGAGCGACGCGCCGGTACCGGCAACCGCGACGATCACGCCGCCGAGTGCCGGGCCGACGATGGATCCGGTCGACCACATCACGTTGAGCAGCGCATTGCCGCGGCGCAGCTGGGCGGCGTCCGCGAGGGTCTCGGCGACGCTCGCACGCGTGAGCGCGCGGCCGGCGAGCGCGAGCGACCCGTCGAGCAAGGCGAGGGCGAAGACGCCGGCCAGCGGCGCCGCCGACGCGATCAGCGCCAGGATGCAGAAGAGGATGGCCTCACCGAGGTAGAGGCCGGCGAGTGCCCGCCGGCGTGGGAGACGATCGACCGCGGCGGTGATCGCCGGCGCGAGAAGGGCCGGCGCGAACGTCGAAGCGAGGAACAGCGCGGTGGTGGCGATGGGGCTGTTCGTGCGGGCGTAGACGACGACCGCGAGGGCCACGGTTCCAAGCCCCCACGCGAGCTCGTTGAGCCCGTAGGAGACCGCCAACCGGCGGAACCCGGCCGTTCGAAGGAGCTCAGCGACGCCGCGCATCACCTGACCTTGTTCGGCGCCGCCGCGCGGAAACTTGAGCCCGGGTTGGCGCTTCCTTCGCCCCGGATCCGGCCCTTGAACGAGTTCACCCGGCTCAACTGCGGCCGGGTGATCAAGGGGCCCGTGCCTGACGGGCTTAGACATTGCAAAACCTAGTTCTTGAAACCCATGGAATCCATTCCTTTCTCCGCACCGGGCCTTGCGCTGCCTTCAGCGGCCCCGGTGCCTCGCGGGTTCGGCGTCTGACAGCCAGTAGACCACCCGACCGTTCCGTTGGGAAGGGGTTCGGGGCCAATTGGACAGATGTCTTATCCAGTCTCGCGCGCGCGTGGCGATGTCGGCACCCGCGGCGGAACGCTCGAGCGATTCGCGCTCCTGTCGCCAATCCGTCCGGCGCCGGCCGGGGGGTCAAGGCCCGCACGCGGAGGCCGATTACGGGCTAGATGCGCGACCGGCACAGTGCTCTCTTCTGTACGGCGATCGCGATGCTGGCCGGCGGCGTTGCGGGAGCGATCGCCACCACTGCCGTGGGGGACTGGAAGCCGCCTCTACTGGTGGTGCTGCTCCTCCTGACTGCCGTACTGGGTGACCGCTGGGAGGTCGAGAGCGCCTCCGGGATCCGGGTCGTCGGCTCCTTCCCGGCGTTCGTGCTCGCCGCCGTGCTGCTCGGGCCCGCGCCGGCCGCCGCGATCGGCGCCGCGACGATGCTCATCGAACGCGGAGCCGAGACCCCGTTGCGCCGGCTGCTCAACGTGGCCAACTACACCGTCTTCCCGCTCCTGACCGGCCTGGCGATCGATGCAGTCCAGCGAAAAGCCGCACTCGAGCCGGACACGAGTCTGTACGCACTCCTGATCGCCGGCGCGTTCATGGCGGCAAGCCTCCTGAACTTCACGATCGCCGGGCTCTTTCAGCGCGCGCTCGACGGGCGACCGTTTCTTTCGCACTTCAAGGCAACCTATGCGCCGCTCTTCTCATGTTTCCTGGTCAACGCCATCCTAACCGCAGGACTGGCCTTCACCTACACGCAGAGCGGGTTGATCGCCATGGCGCTCGCCGTCGTCGTCCTGTTCGTGTACCTGCATCTCCAGCGCCAGCTCCTGACCGCGCAAGCCACCGCGGAGCGGCTCGCCCGGGTCCAGTTCGGTGTGATCTGCGCGATGGTGGACACGGTCAACGCCCGCGATCGAATGACCGCGCGCCACTCCGCCGCGGTCGCGCGCTACGCACAGCGGATCGCCCGAGCGAGCGGCTGCACCGCCGAGGAGCAGGATCTGGTGCACACCGCCGGGCTCCTGCACGACGTCGGCAAGCTCAACTTCACCGACGCCATATTCGCCAACCGCATGCTCTCAGACGACGAGTGGCAACAGGTGAGGCTCCACCCCGAGCAAGGGGCCGAGATCGTCGCGCGCCTGGACGGCCACCAGGAGGTCGCGGCGATCATCCGCGCCCACCACGAGCGCATCGACGGGAAGGGCTACCCGCTGGGGCTGTCCGGCGCGGAGATTCCGTGGCTGGCGCGGATGATCTCCATCGCCGACACCTACGATGTGATGACCGCTCGCGACTCCTACCGCGTCCCGGTGAGCCCGGAAGACGCGATCGCCGAGCTGCGGCACGTCGCCGGCTCTCAGCTCGACTCTGAGCTCGTGGAGACCTTCGTCATGTACGTGCTCGCCGACGAGACCGTCGCGTTCCGGCACGGCGACGAGGCTGACTTCCTGGCCGAGCTCGACCTCGAGCGCCGTGTTCGCGAGTACGCCAATCTCGCCCCGCGGCCAAGCCTGGTCTCCGTGGACGGCGGGTGACGCGGACGGGTCAGTCGCTCGAGCTCGACGAGCCTGACGGGCTCGAGGAGCTCGAAGTGCTCGAAGTGCTCGAGGACGAGCCCGAATCCGAGGACTTCGAGGAGGAGTCCGATGACGTCGACTCCTTCTTGTCCTTCTTCTTCGAATCGTTCGAATCCGCCCCGGCCTTCGCCGACGCGTCGGTTTCGCGCTTGCGCTTGGCCGTCCCGTAGTCCGTGTTGTAGAACCCGGAGCCCTTGAAGTGCACCGCCACGGGATGGAAGACCCGTTGCACTGGGGCGTCACAGGTCTCGCAGGCGGTGACGGGTCCGTCGGACATCCGCTGCATGACCTCGAAGAGATGCCCGTTGTCGCACCGGTATTCGTAGATCGGCATCGGGCGCAGCAGTATAGGCGCGCGCCTGAACGGATCCCGGCCGAGGCGTCTAAGGTCCGCTCCGATGGCTGAAGCCCTGACCATGGACAAGATCGTCGCCCTGTGCAAGCGGCGCGGCTTCGTGTTCGCCGCGTCGGAGATCTACGGCGGGATCGCCAACACCTACGACTACGGTCACTACGGCGTGCTGCTCAAGCGCAACGTCGTCGACGCGTGGTGGCGGGCGATGCTCGAGGAGCGCGACGACGTCGTTGCGCTGGACTCGGCGATCATCCAGCACCCTCGAACCTGGGAAGCCAGCGGCCACTTGAGCGGCTTCACCGATCCCCTGATCGATTGCAAGGCGTGCAAGCTGCGCTTCCGCGCCGACCACCTCGACACCTCCGCCTGCGGACGCAAGCCCTCAAAGCTCGCGGGCGACGCTCCCGAATGCGAGCTGACCGAAGCGCGCGAGTTCAACCTGATGTTCGAGACCCAGATCGGACCTGTCAAGGACGCCGGCTCGACCGTCTACCTGCGCCCGGAGACCGCGCAGGGCATCTTCCTCAACTTCAAGAATGTGCTGCAGTTCTCACGCTCCAAGCCACCGTTCGGCATCGCTCAGGTCGGCAAGTCGTTTCGCAACGAGATCACCCCGGGCAACTTCATCTTTCGCACGCTGGAGTTCGAGCAGATGGAGATGGAGTTCTTCGTGCCGCCTTCGGAGGCGACGGCCTGGTACGAGCACTGGCTGCGGGCCCGCTTCGACTGGTACACGCAGTACGGGATCCGCGCGGACAAGCTCCGGCTGCGGCCCCACGATCCTGACGAGCTCTCGCACTACTCGAGCGCCACGAGCGACGTCGAGTACGAGTTCCCCATCGGGTGGTCCGAGCTCGAAGGAGTCGCGAACCGGGGAGACTTCGACCTCACCCAGCACGCGGAGCACTCGGGGGAGAAGCTCGAGTACTTCGACCAGCAGACGAAAGAACGCTACGTCCCCCACGTCATCGAGCCGGCCGCGGGGGTCGGACGCTCCGTCCTCGCCTTCCTGTGCGACGCCTATGACGAGGAGGATCTGGGCCAGGACACGCGCACCGTCCTGCGGCTGCATCCCGCGATCGCGCCCGTGAAGGTAGCCGTGCTCCCGCTCGTGCGCAAGGACGGCCAGCCCGAGGTCGCCCGTGAGATCCACGCGGCCATGCGCCGGCGCCGGATCGTCGCCGAATACGACGAGGCGGGCTCTATCGGCAAGCGCTACCGGCGCCACGACGAGATCGGCACCCAGTACGGCGTGACGGTCGATCACCAGACCCTCGAGGATCGTACGGTGACCGTGCGTGACCGTGACACGCTCGCCCAGGAGCGAC
>JACCYI010000363.1 GCA_013696535.1 Solirubrobacterales bacterium | reverse complement strand
CCTGACCGGCGCCGAAGACGGGAAACCATCCGAGCTGCACGGCAAACAACGCGATCAGGATGATGGCCGCGACGAACGCCGGGGTGGCGAGGCCGACCGAGCTCGCGATCACCACCGCCGAGTCAAGCCGTCCGCCGCGCAGCCCGCCGAGGGTGCCGAGTGCGACGCCCACGAGCAGCACCAAGATCAGCGCGAAGACCAGCAGGAACAGCGTGACCCCGATCCGGGGCCCGAGCAGTTCGGTGACCGGCTGCCGGCTGATGAGCGACGTGCCGAGGTCCCCGTGCGCGAGGTCACCCAGGAACGACGTATAGCGCTCGACGAACGGCTGGTCGAGCTTGTACTCGGTCTTCACCGCCGCGATCTGCTCGGGGGACGCGCTCCGGCCCCCGAGCAGACTGTTGAGCGGCCCGCCCGGACTGAGGTACAGACCGCCGAAGATCACGAAGCTCGTGACCAGCAACGTCCCGACGAGACCTCCGAGCCGGGTCAGTGCGTAGCGGACCATGGGATCAGCGCCCGCCGACGTCCCCGGCCCACGGGTAGTAGTTCTGCACGAACGACGCCGGCGCGCCCGAGATCTTGTTGCTCATGTAGAGGAGGTTCGCCGTCTGCACCAGCGGAATCCAGGGCATCTCCTTCTCGACGATCTTTTCGACCTCGACGACCATCTTGGCTCGCTCGGTCTCGTCAGCGGTCTGGGACGCCTTGTCCACGAGGTCGATGACCTGCTGGTTCTTCCAGTTGCCCAGGTTGTACACCGACACGCCCGGGAGGAACTGCTCGTACATCACGAGCGGCTCGGGCACATCGATGAACCATGAGGTCTCCGCCATGTCGATCCCGGCCTTCAGGAGGGCCGCCCGGTCGAACAGCTGGGCGTTGTAGGTGTCCTGCGGCATTCCCCTGAGCTTGAAGTTGAGGCCGATCTTCTTGGCCGCAGATTGAACCGCGAGCGCCACCTGGTCGTTGTAGGACGCTCCGCCCGTGGGATAGGCGAACACCACCGTGCCGGAGGGCTTGGCTTCCTGGATCAGCTTCTTGGCACCCGCGATGTCGACCTTGGGTGCGCCGAGCTCCTCCCAGCGCTTGTCGAACACATCCTTCCCGTAGCCGTAGTTCTCCTTGGTGATGAGAGTCCGCGACGGCTCAGCGGCGCCGTTGAACGCAGTGTTGGCCAGCGCCTGACGGTCGATGCCCATGGAAAGGGCGCGACGGACGCGCGGATCGCCGAGCGGGCCCTCGAGGTCCACCGCGATCAGGTCGAACTGGATCAGCGTCTTGCCCGTGTAGACCTTGCCCGCCTGCGAGGAGTTGAGACGCTGGAGCGCCGAGTAGGGCACCTGGTACTCGCCATCGAGGGCGCCACTGGTCAGAGCATTCGTCTGGGAGTTGTCGTCCGCAAGCCACTGGAACGTCACGGACGACGCCTTGGCCTTCTTGTCGGCCTTCCAGTAGTCGTCGTTCCGGACTATGCGGATCGAATCGCCGGCCCGCCACTTGTCGAACTTGAACGGGCCCGAGCACATCGTCCCGCCCTGCGGCGTACCAAGCCGCTTTCCCTGCTTCTTGGCGTACTTCGCCTGGATGATCGTGCCGCCGGGAGTCGCCATGCCCGCGTTGACGAGGTAGTCCGGCTTGCGGAGGTTGACGGTCACCTGCTGCGGGCCCGTGACATCGACGCTCGTGACGTTGCGGTAGTAGAAGCTCCACGCGGACGGGCTCTTCTTGTCCATGTGGCGCCTCAGGCTGAACGCGACATCCTCAGCCGTGACGGGCGAGCCGTCCCAGAACTTGGGACCCTCGGCGAGGTCGTAGACCCACTTCTTGGGATCCGGGTTGCTGGACTTTGCGAGCCCGTCCTTGATCGAGAAATCGGGCTGGAGCTGCTGCAGGGTCTCACAGAGATTGATGAGGACCTGGTTCTCGGCGAAATAGGAGGCCCGGGTCGGATCCAGCGACGAGGGCTCGTAGGGGACGTTCCACTTCAGCTCCCCGATCTCCTTGCTCGCGGGCTTCGTCGTCGTCAGCCAGCTCGCGGAGCCCTTGCTCGCTTCTGAGCCTCCACTCTTGGTGGCGTCGATCCCCTTCGAGCCGCCACATCCTGCGAGTATCGCCGCGGTGGCCGCCACGGCACATACGACGGTTGGCCTCATCAGACGGCACCCCTTTAGTCTCGAAACACCTGAGCACGGGGAGAGTCCCCTCCGGCTCCGCAGCCCCCGCTCCGGAGCGGAAGCATACATTGGATCCAAGCTGAGTCAAATCGGATCCGTTTTGTCGAAACGGCGGCGTGGACGCTGCTCGGCTAGCTTTCGCCATGCGCGAATTCCAGAGCCAGGGCGTCCATCACATCACGCTAGTGGGCGCCGACCGGCAGTCCTCGATCGACTTCTGGGAAGGCCTGCTCGGGATGCCGTTCGTCTTCGAGCAGCCCAACCTCGACAACACGTCGGAAAGCCATCTTTACTTCGATCGGGGATGGCCGCCTCATCACCATCTTCACCAACGAAGAGCGCGAACCGGACCCGGCCCGCACGCCCACCGACTCCGGCTGCGTGCACCATCTCGCGCTGTCCGTCTCGCGAGGCGACGTTCGCGCAGACGGTCGAGCGGCTTAACGAGCGCGAGATCAAACACAGTGGGGTCAAGGACCGGGGCTTGATGGACTCGATCTACTTTCACGGACCCGCTGGGACTCCTGATCGAGCTGGCGTCCTACCGGTTCGAGCCGCCGGCGGGTCACACGAACGCCGACGTCCCGTTCGAGGCACATCGGACGTTGGGATCATCGCTGAGACCCGAGAAGGCCAATTTTTCCAGCCCTTTCTTCGAAGCCCTCTGCCGGACTCGAACCGGCGACCCCTTCCATGGCAGTTGGGGTGGGGTACGCGAGGGCGTCGAAGTGCTTGAAGGGCCTGCATAGTCGCATGTTCTGCATGGAGGTCCGTGACCGCGCTAACCCCTGGAGGGCGGCCGAAATATACGTCTCATATACG
>JACCYI010000362.1 GCA_013696535.1 Solirubrobacterales bacterium | reverse complement strand
CATCCGGTGAGCGCGCAGGCAGTGGCCCAGTGGCCACCACGCCGGCCACCGACGATGGCGGCGCCGAGGTACGTCAGCCCGATCGTCAACGGAGTCCAATAGAACCGGCGATCGTCGGGCGCCACGACGGCGACGAGGAACACCGCGCCAGCCAACAATACGACCGCCTGGTTAACACGCACGCCGGCGGCCTTCGGCACCGCAGAGCGTTCGGTCGGCGGATCGGCCTCGCGAGCTTTGACCCACCGAAAGACGCGACGATTCATCTCACGCGGCCCGGCGCGCGGGAACCGGCGTGCTACAGCCCGGGAGAAAGCTGAGCCGCTGAGACTCTAAGTCCGGCATCCTCGCAATTTACGTCGTCGAGACACTGCTTGCCGATCCGGGAGGTCAACGCGCCCCAAACGGCCGCTCCCGTTCATCCACCTTTACATAACCAGACCTTGTAGGGCGCCATAGCCGACCCCTCGTCCGCAACGAGGGTGGGGCTCCCCCGGTTCGGTGACAAGGTGTCACGAAGGCGGGGAACTTCAAGAAGCGCCTCTGCCACGCGACCGCGGCTCGGTAGGCGAGGCGGGCTGGATGCCGAGCATGTCACAGGCGTGTCACCAACCGGGCGGAATCGACGGCACCTGAGCGCAACTTGCCTGCCGCAACAACCGCGCACTAGAGCCAAGAACACCGTGAGAGCTGGACAAGATGTCCGAGGACGCGAAGTTCGCGCTGGGGTACTAGAAGGTCACCATCGCGGCGGGGTCAGGCGCTGGCGGACTGTCTATCAGCCAGGGGCTACCGTCAGACCCCCGCTCCCGGGACGCGGGCCTCGCGCCCTCCACTCGAGCCCGCGCGAGGACGGCGCCGTGGAGCCTGCCCCCTGCTCGCCGAATCAGATTCCCGCCGACGGGAGGCGTCGACCAGCTCGGCCAGCGACGCCTGCACCGCCTCCCCGACGAAGTCGAGATCGGGCATCGCGTCGTAGTCGCCCAGGAGTCCGAAGTCCATTCCCCCGTTGTAGGACATGATCGCCACCGCGAGCGCGTGGTCCCTGGGCAGGAAGGCGACGGGAAACAGGTCTTCAAGCTCGCGTCCGAGCACGTAGAGCGGGAACTGTGGACCGGGCACGTTCGTGACCAGGAGATTGAACAGGCGCGTGGAGAAGTTGAGGCGCGAGGCCTGCGCGAGCACGGTCGGCGGCGCGAATCTCTGGGCGGCCGCGAGGACCTCCGCGCCCACGGCCTGCTTTGAGTGCTTGAGGCCGTCCATCGCCTGCTTGACCACCCGCAGCCGCGCGACGGGGTCATCGACGTAGACCGGAAGCGGCCCGCGCATCGCGGCGATCCGGTTCCCCATCTGGCCGTGCTGCTCATCCGTTCGAATCGAGACGGGCACGAGCGCTCTCAGCTCGAGTCCTTCGGTTCGCACGCCCCGCGACTGCAGCCACCTTCGCAGCGCTCCCGCGACGACGGCGAGCACCACGTCGTTGACCGTGGTGCCGAAGGCGTCCTTCACCCGGCGGAAGTCCGTCAGCTCGTTGCGCACGACGACCAGGCGCCGGTGCGGACCGATCGGCACGTTGAGGGGCGTCTCGGGAGCCGGGTTCAGCGCCGCCCAGGCCACCTCCCCGATCCCCTCGACGGCTTCTCGGGTGGCTCCCAACGTCTGCGACGGCCGCGTTGCGGCCACGGTGGCGCGGGTGGCGAGATGCAGCGGCGTCCGGATGAGTCCCTTGATTCCACGGGCGGCCAGATCGATCGGACTGGGCTCTCGGCACGGCACCCACGGCTCGCCCTCTGAGAGCGTCGGGGCGGGAACCGGGGTGAGGTCGAACAGCACCGTCACGAGATCGACCCCGGCGACACCGTCGACCAGCGCGTGGTGCGCCTTGGAGATCAGGGCGAAGCGATTGCTCTCCAGTCCCTGAACGAGCCAGAACTCCCACAGCGGCTTGGTGCGATCGAGGCGCTGGGAATGGATGCGGGCCGCCAGCGCCCGGAGTTGCAACTCCGAGCCGGGCTTGGGCAGCGCGGTGTGACGCACGTGGAACTCGAGGTTGAAGCTCGTGTCGTCGACCCAGAGCGGCCGGCCGGTCTCGAGCGGCGGCACAGCGAGCTTCTGCCGGTAGCGGGGAACCAGATGGAGCCGGCCGCGGATCTGGTTGACGAAGTCGGGGTACGTCGGCGGAGGCCCTTCGAAGATCATCACCGCCCCGACGTGCATGTGGGCGTCGGGCCCTTCCTGGGCGAGGAAGGACGCGTCCACCGCTGTCAGCCGATCACCGTGCTGTTGTGCCATTCAGACCCGCTCCCGCTCTGCTCCCCGGACTCAGAGCCTAACCGCTCGTGCTCTATGGGTGCGTGCGCTCCGAACGTCAACCCGGGCTGGGAGAGCACTCAGACGACAACCGTCAGAAGACCCGCCAGGGCAGCCGCCACGAGCGTCAGGGTCAGCGCCAGCTCGTACCGCCCGCCCGACAGCCGCGCGAACCCACGCCGTCCTGCAAGGTGCCCGAGCAGCACGAGCGGGACGAGCCCGGCCACCCAGCCCGTGCCGGGGATCGCCTCGGTCGTCTGCGTCACGGCCAGCGCCGCCGCGCCGAGTACGGAGAAGGCGAAGAAGATGACGGTCAGGGTGTCGCGTATCTGCCCGGGCTCCGCGCGACGGCGCAGCAGATAGAGGACGAGCGGCGGCCCGGCCGTGCTCGTCGCCGTGTTGAGCGCACCGGCAGCCAGGCCGGCGGCGGGGATCGCCCAGCTGCCCGGCGCTCCGGAAGGCGGCCGCATCCGCCGGACCGCGAGGCTCGCGAGCACGCCCACCGTGACGATCACCTGGAGCGTCGTCGCGTCCAGCGACCGGAGCACGAACACGCCGCCCAGCATGCCGGGCAGCGCCCACGCCACGAGGGCCAGCGCCTCGGCGCGCAGCGGACGCGGGCGCCGACGCTCACCTGCCAGCGTGAGCGTGTTGATCTCCAGGCCAAGGAGCATCATCAGGCCGACCGCCTCTTCGGGTGAGGTGGCTGCGAAGAGCAGGGGGGCGGCGACGAGTCCGAAGCCGAAGCCGGTGGCGGATTGCAGGGCGGCACCCGAGAGGACGGCGATTGCCGTGACGACGGTGAGAAGGCTCACGTCGGTCATCATGTCGCGCGCGGGATCGACGACGACCGAGGAAGTGGGAATCGACATGGCGTGGGACTTCGCAACCGACCCTGAGTTCCAGGAGCAGCTCGATTGGATGCAGACCTTCGTCCGCGAGGAGATCTGGCCGGTCGAGACGGTCATCGATGACCTCGGCCAGGACGGCTTCGAGCGCGTGTTCGAGCCCTTGAAGGAGCAGGTGAAGGCCCGCGGACTCTGGGCAGCGCACCTGCCGCCCGAGCTCGGCGGCCAGGGCTTCGGCCAGGTCAAGCTCGGACTCATGCACGAGATCCTCGGTACGAGCTTCTTCGCGCCTGTGGCCTTCGGGAACGCGGCGCCGGACTCGGGCAACTCCGAGATCCTGGCCATGGTCGGGACGGAGGATCAGAAGGACCAGTATCTCCATCCCCTGCTCGCCGGCGACGTGCGCTCCGCGTTCTCGATGACCGAGCCCCAGACGGCGGGAGCCGACCCGACGCTGCTCGAGACCACCGCCAAGCTCGAGGGTGACGAGTGGGTCATCAACGGACGCAAGTGGTTCTCGACGAACGGGTCGGTCGCCGACTTCCTGATCGTCATGGCCGTCACCGATCCGGAGGCTCGGCCCCATCAGCGGGCTTCCATGCTGGTCCTCCCGGCCGACACTCCGGGCGTGACCATTCTGCGTGACATCCCCACGATGGAACATCCGCAGCAGCACTTCGGGCGCATCGGCGGGCACGCGGAGATCCTCTACGAGAACGTCCGGGTGCCGAAGGAGAGCCTGCTCGGAGACCGCGGCGCCGGGTTCCTCATCGCGCAGCAGCGCCTCGGGCCGGGGCGCATCCACCACTGCATGCGCTGGCTCGGCGTGTCGCGGCGCGCCTTCGAGATGCTCTGCGAGCGGTCGGTGTCTCGTTACGCGCATGGCTCGCTGCTCTCCGAGAAGCAGACCATCCAGAACTGGATCGCCGATTCCGCCGCGCAGATGCAAGCCGCCCGGCTGATGACCCTGCACGCCGCCTGGAGGATCGACAACGAGGGGACGAGCGCGGCGCGTACCGACATCGCGCTGACCAAGTTCTTCGGCGCCGGCGTGATGCACGACGTGGTCGACCGGGCGGTGCAGGTCCACGGCTCGCTGGGCTACTCGACCGATCTGCCGCTCGAGGCCATGTACCGCTTCGCCCGCGGCGCCCGCCTCTATGACGGGCCCGACGAGGTCCACCGCCAATCCGTGGCCCGCCAGATCCTTCGGGGGTACTCGGCTCCGGAGGGCGGCATCCCGTCCGAGCACATCCCGACCCGGCGCGAGGACGCGCGCGTGAAGTTCGCCGAGCTGCTCGAGGCGGTGACCTCGAACGATTAGGAGGGGCGCGCGCACAACGGCCGCGATCCTGGGCGCCAACGCGCTCATTGCTGCGCTCGTCGTCATCGTGGCGGTTACCGCGGGCAGCGACGGGGGAGGCGCCGAGGCGGTCGCGCCGATCAAGGCTGCCCTGCTCACCGCGGATCGCTTCGACGAGCGGCGGGCGTTCGCCGAGCTGACCCGGCAGGTGCGCAGCGGTCCGCGCCCGGCGGGCTCGACCACCTCGAGGAAGCTGGCGGAGCGCTTGCGGAGTGTTCTGCCGCGAGGACGCTTCGAGCCTGTTCCGGGGGGCCTACGAAACGTGGTCGGCTCGATCCCGGGTCGCCGCCCGGTGATCGTCCTCGCAGCGCACTACGACACGAAGGACCTCCCGGGCTTCGTCGGCGCGAACGACGGGGCGAGCGGCACGGCGGCGGTCCTCGAGCTGGCGCGGGGACTGGACCTAGCGCGGCGGCCCCGCGACGCTCCCGAGCTGCGGTTCGTGCTCTTCGACGGCGAGGAGAGTCCGGACGACGAACGGGATTTCTACTCCACGGGTCTGCGTGGTTCACGCGCGTACGCCGCCCGGCGCTCGCGCGAGATCGGCAAGCTGATCCTCCTCGACTTCGTCGGCGACAAGCGCCTTCGCATCCGGCGCGAGCAGGGGTCTGACGCCCGCCTCTGGGCTCGACTGCGAGCCGCGGCACGACGGGTGGGCGCCCAGGCGACCTTCCCGGCCGGCGAGGTGGGCGAGGTGACCGATGACCACACGCCGTTCACCCGCCTCGGGGTCGACACCATAGACCTCATCGACTTCGACTTCGCCTGCTTCCACAAGTCGTGCGACGACCTGGGCGCGGTGTCGGCTGATTCGCTCGATCAAGTCGGCGAAACCGTCTTCGAGCTCTTACGCCGGCTCACCGCCGGGTAGGTTCCGACCACCATGAGCACTCCAACGGCCCCATCTCCGCTCGATCCGCTGGTCGCACGGCTCGAAGCCGCCGCTCCTCTCGACCTCCCCGCGAAGACCGTGGGGAAGCTTGCCCGGGGGGCGATCGGGCCCGGACCTCTGAAGGACGTGCTGAGCGGCACGTGGCTCGGGCACACGATCCACCCTCTCTTGACCGACGTGGTGATCGGCACATGGTCGAGCGCCAACATCCTGGATCTCATCGGCGGTCGTGAGGCCGAGCGAGCCGCACAGCGGCTGATCGCCGTGGGCATCGCCGCCTACGGGCCGACCGCGCTCACCGGGGCGACCGACTGGGCGGACTCGGAGATCGGCAACGACGGCGTCCGGCGGGTGGGCATCGTCCACGCATGGGTCAACGGCACGGCGCTCGCGCTCTACACGGCGTCGCTGGTCGCCCGGCGTCGCGGATCCCGCGGCCGCGGGAAGGCCCTCGCCCTTGCGGGCGCCGGGGTGCTGTCCGCAGGCGGCTACCTCGGCGGCCACCTGGCGTTCAGGCAGGGGATCGGGGCCGATCAGACGATCTTCGACCTCGGCCCCGACGATTGGACGCCCGCGATCGGAGGGGACCAGGTCACCGAAGGCGGTGCGACCGCCGCCGACGTCGGCGGGATCCCCGTGATGTTCAGCCGCCGGCGCGGCCAGGTGCTCGCCATCCACGATCGCTGCTCGCACCGTGGATGCTCGCTGGCTTCGGGCGATGTGGAGGACGGCGCGGTGACCTGCCCCTGCCACGGCAGCACCTTCCGGC
>JACCYI010000342.1 GCA_013696535.1 Solirubrobacterales bacterium | reverse complement strand
GCTGACGCCGTCGCCGGTGCATAGCGTCGAGGACGTCGAGCACCTGGTGGGTGCGCTGTCGGAGATCTGGTCCCAGTTGAGTTTGCAGCGCGCGGCGTAGGGTTCGCGAACATCCGGGGCTCCGGCTGCGTATTCCGATGATGCCGCCCGGGTATTCCAACCCTAATCCGCGCACCGTTCCAATCTGATGGCGCCCACCATTCCGATCTGATGGCGCCCAGGGAGGACGGTCTCGTAGGTCACGTTCGTCATGTCACGCTGGTGAAGTCTGGGTCAAGCAATCGAACTCTCTGACCAGCGTTCGTGGGTTAGTCACGCCCGTAGCCCCGGGGTGGGTCGCACGCAGTGAGTTCGGCGAGATCCAGATCGACAATGGCCTCGAGCGCAGCGGCGGTTCGGCTGTCGCGCAGGCCCTCAGGGAGCGTGGTGAGCCATTCAGCGTACCCGGCTTGAAGCACCAGTAGTTCGTTGACCGCATCCCGCCAGCGCTGCGGTCGGCTGCGGCGATCGGCCGGACGGCGCGCTCGGGTGATCACCGTGACAGGATCCATCACGCGCCGCGCCCGGTAGCGGGCTTGGCGCTCGGCGTTGCTCAATGCCTGCTCGCCAGCAGGTTTACGGCCTCTCGGCATGGCCCTGTTCTCCGTTACTGTAACGTATTGCAGTGGGGCTCAACCAGCGGCGCGCTGCTTGCGCAGGCTTTCGCCCTTGAGTTCGATGCGGTGCGCGTTGTGGATGATCCGGTCCAAGATGGCGTCCGCCAGGGTCGGGTTGCCGACGATCTCGTACCAGCGGTCGATCGGCACCTGGCTGGTGATGATCAGCGACCCGGCGCTGTAGCGGTCCTCGACGATCTCCAGCAGGTCGCGCTGCTGTTCGGCGATCAGCGGCTCCGGGCCCCAATCGTCCAGGATCAGCAGGTCGACCCGGGCCAGTTGCTTCAACAGCCGGGCATACCGGCCGTCGCCGCGGGCCAGCGCCAGCGCGGCAAACAGCCGCGGCACGCGTTGGTAGAACACCGACAGATTCTCCCGGCAGGCTTTGTAGCCGAGCGCGCAGGCCAGCCACGATTTGCCGACGCCGGCGGGACCGGTCAGCAGGCAATGCCGCCGCTCGCGGATCCAGTCGCAGCTCGCCAGTTTCAGGAACATCGCCCGGTCCAGCCCGCGGGGCGTTCGGTAGTCGACGTCCTCGACCGCGGCCAAGTGGCGCAGCTTGGCGGCTTTGGCCCGGCTCTCGAACCGCTTTTGCTGGCGCAGCGTGCTTTCGCGCTCGAGCAGGATGCCAAGCCATTCGGCGTGGCCGAGTGTGGCGCCCTCAGGGTTGTCCGCCAGGTCGCGGAAGCCTTTGGCCATGCCGTGCAGGCCGAGGTCGGCCAGCAGGTCGAGCGTGGGATGTGTGAGCAAGATCGATCTCCTAATGGTAGTAGCGGGAGCCGCGGATGTTGTCGTGCAGCAGGGGCGCACCGTCCGCGGCTTGCGGCGACGCCCGGTCGAGCCGGTGCTTGAGGATCGATGCGACGGAGGCATAGGACAGCGCGCCGATCTCAACCGCGCGGCTGCTGGCCGCCTCCACCCTGGCGACGTCCAGGCCACGGAACAGCCGCAGGATCCCAAGGCAGGTGCGGTAGCCCTGCTCGGGATGCGGCCTGCGGGCGGAGTAGCCCAAGGTTCTATCGGCGAAGCCGATGGAATGGCTACGGAGGGCATCACGGCGATGATGAGCGCCTCGGTGGCGGGCCCGATGCCGCGGGCGTCGCGCTGCAGGCGCTCGGGCGTCCACTCGGCGTAGCGCCGGTGTGCGCTCGGCATGTGCTCGGGCTGGGTGCCGTGCCGAGGGCCGCCGTAACGCCGGGGATGGGCTGCGACGCGCTTGCCGCGATGGAACACCTCGACCGTGCGGGCCGTGGCGCGCGTGTCCACTTGTTCGCGGATCAGGGCATGGGGCACCGAATAGAAGAAGCCTCGCACCTCGACGTGGTAGTCGATGCCGACACGGGCCAGGTGCCATTCGGCATACTCGAAATCATCCTGCGGCAGCGGCTGCATGACCGGCCGCTCGATTGCCTCGAACAACTGGCGGCGGCTCATCCCCAGGCGGCGCATCTCGCGGCTGTTCATCCGCTCCACCGCGGCGGCGATGGCGGCGTTGCACTCGGCTAGAGAGAAGAACGTCACGTTGCGCAGGCGGCCGATGATGTAGGACTGCGCAAACCGCACGCCCGCCTCAACCGCCGCCTTGTCGCGCGGGCGCCGCGGCCGGGCTGGCAGGATGCCCACGCCGTAGTGCGACGCCATGGCGCCATAGCTGCGGTTCACCTCGGGGTCGTAGAACGACGCCTTGTGGACCGCGCTCTTGAGGTTGTCCGGCACCAGCAACCTCGGCGCCGCACCCCAGAACCGGAACATGCGCACGTGCGCGCCGATCCAGTCCGGCAGCGTCTGCGTCCAAGTGGCTTCGGCGTACGTCAGGCTGGACGCGCCCATCACCGCCACGAATATCTCCGCCGTGCTCACCGCGCCCGTCACCGGGTCGGTGATCGGCACCAGCTTGCCGGAGTAATCGACGAACGCCTTGTGCCCGGCCGCGTGCTGCTGGCGCATCGTCGGCGACAGGCGCCGCTCGAACTCGCGAAACAACTGGCAGAACCGGCTGTAGGCGTAACCCTCCGGGTGGACCGCCCGGTACTCCTCCCACAGCACGAGCAGGTTGACGCCAGGACGCTTGAGCTCGCGCACCAGCGCAGCCCAGTCAGGCTCGGCGTGATACCGTGCGCCCGCTCGTACACCGGCGTTGACGAACAGCCGCGCCATCAGGCTCTCGTCGGTCACGTCTGGCGCCAGCGGCCAGCCAATTCCCGCTGTGGCCGCCCGGCCCAGGTACTCGCGCACCGTGCTGGGCGCCACGCCCAGCTCGCGCGCGATCTCCCGCGTGCTGGCACCTGCGCCAAAGCGCATCGTCAGTAACTGCTTGAGCCGCCGCATGGACAGCCTCTGTGTCGGCATCCCGCCCCTCCATCAATTGCGATGGCGGCACTGGAGGCCAGGTCATTGCTGACCTGCGAGACAATCCTTTCCCGGATGCCCTCTACCCTGCTGGGGTGGGCGGCATCATCGGAACGGTGGGCGGCTTGAGATTGGAACGGTGGGCGCCATCACCTCAGAACGGTGGGCGGCATCAGATTGGAATAGGTGGGCGGCTTACATTGGAATCCGCAATCCTCGGTCTTCCTGGCGGCAAGGCGCAGCGAACCGCGTCGGGAGATCGCGCGTGATGCCGCGCACGACTGTGCTGCCGAAGGTCTGTTCGGGACCCGGGGCGCGTTCCAGCAACACTCAAGCGCCCCAGGGCGTAGCTTCGACTAGCCTGGAGAAATTGGTCTCCCCAATCCAAGGGGGGAAAGGGTCGAGGGCTCGATATCCCATGCGCGAGTGCCAGGAGCCTTGTGCATGAGGACGGCCGTCCGCGTTACCCATACCCCGAGCCTTCCTATTTTCATCCTTCGGGGAGGTCTGAGTCCTATATCGCCTTCGCCCCTCATAGCGAACCGGGCGTGGTTCAAAAAGTGCCATTTCCAGGTAACACCGGAAATCGATAGAGCTTTGATGGTAAAGGGATTTCTCGTTTTGGGTGTTACCCTGATTTGAACCACGCCGATTTCGGTGCCTGATCACACCACGATGAGCCGCCGAGCGGTGGGATTGCCGGCGGTCCGGTCAGCACAGTTGCCGCAGGGTGCGTTGCACGTGTTGATCGAC
>JACCYI010000338.1 GCA_013696535.1 Solirubrobacterales bacterium | reverse complement strand
TCTCAGAGGTCTTCGCCCACCACGGGCTTCGATTGTTCGACGTTGAGGAGCTCCCGACGCACGGGGGCTCGCTGCGCATCTTCGGCTGCCACGCCGAGGATCCGCGCCCGCAGGAGTCGCGGGCGATCGAGCTGCTCGAACGCGAGGCGGCGGCCGGCTATGACTCGCTCGAGCTCTACACGGCGTTCGGGGCCCGGGTGGCCGAGGACAAGCGCCAGATCCTCGAGTTCCTCACGCAGCTCAAGCGGAAGGGGCTGCGGATCGCGGGCTACGGCGCGCCGGCCAAGGGCAACACGCTGCTCAACTACTGCGGCGTGCGCACCGACTTCGTGGACTACACGGTGGACCTCAATCCCCACAAGCAGGGCCATCTGCTCCCGGGCACCCACATCCCGATCCGCTCTCCCGGCTTCCTCAACGAGGACAAGCCCGACGTCGTGCTCATCCTGCCCTGGAACCTCAAGGACGAGATCATGGAGCAGCTCGCCGGCATCCGGGCCTGGGGCGGCCGCTTCGCGGCCCGCTCGCCGGATCTCCAGCTCTTCCCGTGAAGCTCACGGAAACGCGGCTGGGCGGGGCCTGGATCGTTGAGCCGTCGCGGCGCGAGGACGAGCGCGGGTACTTCGCCCGTACCTTCGACCATGCGGAATTCGAGGCCCGCGGCATGGAGTCCGTCGTCGTGCAGTGCAACACCTCGTTCAATCTGCGCGCCGGCACCTTGCGTGGGATGCACCATCAGTCAGAGCCGCACGGCGAGCCGAAGCTCGTCCGCTGCACGCGCGGTGCGATATACGACGTGGTCGTCGACCTGCGCCCGGCCTCGCCGACGCGCCTGGAGTGGTTCGGCGTGAACCTCACCCAGGGCAACGGCGTCGCGCTCTACGTTCCGCGAGGGATGGCCCACGGCTTCCAGACCCTGGCGGACGAGTCCGAGGTGCTCTACACGATGGGCGCGGCCTACGTGGCGGAGGCGGCGTCGGGCGTTCGCTGGGACGACCCGGCGTTCGGGATCGAGTGGCCGGCTGCGCCCGCGGGCGGGCGGGTGCTCTCCGGGCGCGACGCGGGTTATCCCAACTTCGCGTCGTGAGGCGGGTGCTCGTCACCGGGGCGTCGGGGTTCATCGGGCGCCGGGCGCTCGCCCCGCTGCTCGAGTACGGGTTCGAGGTCCACGCGGTTGGGCGCCGGCGGGCGGCCGAAGCGCCCGCGGAGGTGAAGTGGCACGTCGCCGACCTGCTCGACCCAGAGGGCCGGCGGGATCTGGTCGAACGGGTTGGAGCCACCGATCTGCTCCATCTGGCCTGGTACGCGGAGCCCGGGCGGTACTGGACCTCGACCGAGAACGTCCGCTGGGTCGGAGCGACGGGCGAGCTGCTCACGGAGTTCGCCGCGAGGGGCGGCGGCCGCGCGGTGCTCGCGGGCACGTGCGCCGAATATGACTGGGCCGTGTCCGGTCCCTACGCCGAGGCCACGTCGCCGCTGCGGCCCGCGACTCTCTACGGAGCCTGCAAGGACGCGACCCGGCGGGTGGCCGTCGCGCTGGGCGCCCAACTCGGGTTGTCCGTCGCCTGGGGGCGCATCTTCTTCCTCTACGGCCCGGGCGAGCATCCCGACCGGCTCGTCGCGAGCGTCGCACGCGCGCTCGTCGCCGGCGAGCGGGCGCCGACCAGCGAGGGTTCGCAGCGTCGCGACTTCCTGCACGTCGCCGACGTGGCGGGAGCGTTCGCCGGGCTCGTGGCGAGCGACGTCGCGGGGTCGGTGAACGTCGCCTCGGGCACCGAAGTGCCGGTCCGCCGGTTGGTCGAGCTGGTGGCTGAGGCAGCCGGCCGGCCTGATCTGCTCGACGTCGGCGCGCTGCCGAGCCGTCCCGACGAACCTCCTGACATCGCTGCGGACGTGACGCGCCTGTCGGAGGAGGTGGGTTTCGTCCCCGACTTCGGGCTCGAAGACGGGCTGGCCGCCACGCTCGAGTGGTGGCGGCGAACGCCGCGATGAATGCCGGCGGCCCGCCGGCCGATCTGCTCGACACCCCGGCTGCCGGCCCGGCGGCCATCCGCGGCGGCGCGGTGCGCGGAGTCGGCTACGGGCTCGTGCTGCTGCTCTCGGCGGCCTCGGTGCCACTGCTGATCCGCCACCTCGGTGTGGTGGACTTCGGGCGCTACGTCATCGTCACCGCGCTCCTGACCCTGATCGCCGGCCTGACCGAGGGAGGGCTGCAGGCGGTCGGCACCCGGGAATACGCCCAACGCACGGGCGTTGACCGTGACCGGCTGATGGCCAACCTGATCGGCCTGCGCGTTGCGCTCACCGTGGCCGGCGTGGCGGGGGCGGTCGGGTTCGCGCTCGCGGCCGGCTACGACCGGGTGCTTCTCCTCGGCACCGCCGTCGCGGGCGTCGCGCTGCTCCTGCAGTCGATCCAGACGCTCCTCGCGATCCCGCTCATGGCTCAGCTGCGCCTAGGGTGGGTGACGGCCGCCGATCTTCTGCGCCAATCGACGTTCGTGGCCGCGACGGTCGGTCTCGTGGCCGCGGGCGCCGCGCTCCTGCCGTTCTTCCTGATCGCGATCCCCGCCTCGCTGGCAGCCTTGGTCTTCACCGGGATCCTGGTGCGACAGCTCACGCCGTTCCGCCCTCGCTTCGAGCCCGGGGAGTGGTGGAACCTGCTGCGCGACACCATCCCCTACGCCGCCGCCATTGCGGTCAACGTCGCCTACTTCCGGCTAGCCCTGATCATCATGTCGCTGCTCGCCACGGCGCTCGAGACGGGCTACTTCGCGGCGTCCTTCCGAGTTGTCGAGGTGCTCTTGCCGATACCTGCCGTGGTGATCGGCGCCGTCTTCCCGATCCTCGCCCGAGCTGCCCGCGACGATCTTGAGCGCCTGGGCTACGCATCCCAGCGGGTCTTCGACGTCGCGGTCATCGTGGGGGTAGGGCTCGTGCTCGGCATCGAGCTCGGCGCGCCGCTGATCCTCGCGATACTGGCGGGGGACGGGGGTAAGCCGTCGGTGTCCGTCTTGCGCATTCAGGCTCCGGCTCTGCTGGCCACGTTCCTGGCCGTCGCCGCTGGATTCTCGCTGCTGTCGATCCGCCGGCACCGAGCGCTCCTCGTGGCCAACGCCGTGGCGCTCACGTTCAGCGTCGGGCTCACCTTCGCGCTCGTCCCGGGGCTGGGGGCGCAGGGTGCGGCGGTGGCGACCACCGCCGCTGAGTGGGCCCTCGCGCTGGTCACGCTCGGACTGCTCGTCCGCTCCCACGAGGCGTTGCGTCTGTCCTACAGGGTGATCCCCCCAGTCGCGACGGCGGCCGTCGCCGGCGTGCTGCCGTCTCTGGCCCCGGTGCCGGTGGCGGCCCAGCTCGCGATCGGAGGGTCCCTGTATCTTCTCCTCCTCGTGGTGTTCAAGGCAGTGCCTCCGGAGATCCGCGGCGCTCTCCCGCTCGCCCGACGCACTGCTCCTTAGACCGATGCCCTGCTCACCCGCTGCCACGCCCGTCGAAGCCGACGGCCGGCCCAGACCCGTGCCGTGCCCCCTGTGCGGCGGCGCCACCCAGCCGGCATTCTCCGCGGTGGATCGGAACCGAGGCCTGGGTGACGGGCGGGCGTTTCACTACGTGCGCTGCACGACGTGTTCGACCCTCGCCCTGGCCAATCCCCCCGCGGACCTCTCGGAGTACTATCCGCCGGCCTACTACGACCTGCCAGAACCCGCAGACCTCGGACGCCTGGCGAGCTCTGAGGCGCATAAGGTGGACCTGCTGAGCAGGTACGTCCCCCCGGGCCGGCTGGTTGAGATCGGCCCCGGCTTCGGGGTGTTTGCGCTCGCCGCTCGCCGCGCCGGCTTCGAGGTCACGGGGATCGAGATGGATCCTCGATGCTGCCGATACCTCGAGTCAAACGTCGGCGTTGCCGTGGTCTGCTCCGACGCCCCTGCCAACGTGCTGGGCGGCCTGCCGCCGAGCCGTGCGATCGCGCTCTGGCACTCGCTCGAACACCTTCCGGCGGCCGGCCAGTTGCTCGAGTCGGCCGCGCGTGCCCTCGAGCCCGGCGGGGTGCTGGTCATCGCCATGCCGAATCCCGAGGCGCTTCAGATGCGGCTGCTCGGCGCGCGCTGGGCGCACGTCGATGCACCGCGCCACCTTGCGCTCATCCCGCTGGACGCTCTGACGGCCCGTCTCGCGTTGCTCGGCCTACGCCGGGCGGAGGCCGCCTTCGACGATCCGGCTGGGCGCCATTGGAACCGATTCGGCTGGGAGTATGCGGTACGCCGGCGCCCCTCGGCCGGCCCTGCCGGTCCGGTCGCGCGTACGGCGGGCGCCTTGCTGGCCCTCGGGCTGCGTCCGCTCGAGCGTCGCGAGCGCCGAGGAACCGCGTACACCGCGCTGTTCGTCAAGGACTGCGCAGCGTGAGGTTCTCGGTCCTCCTGCCCACCCGCAACGGGGGTTCGCTGATCGCGGGCGCGGTGCACTCCGTCCTGGACCAGGAGTACGACGACGCCGAGCTGATCGTCTCCAACAACGCCAGCCAGGACGGAACCGCGGAGATCCTCGCCGAGTTCGACGACCCCCGGCTTCGCGTCCTCACGCTCGATTCACCCGTCGGCGTCACGGAGAACTGGAACCACTGCCTCGCGCATGCCACGGGCGACTACGTCATGCTGCTCGGAGACGACGACGTGCTGTTGCCCGGCTATTTCCAGCGCGCCGAGACGCTCCTGGGGGCAGCGGGATCGCCTGATGTTCTGCTCTACAACGGCTTCGCGTACGCGTTTCCCGGCTTCGCCGGTTCGCCTCACAGCCATTATGCGGACCCGTTCTACTCACCGGCCGCCCGGCTACCGCTTGACGGGCCGGTCCCCCTGGATCAGCGTCGCAGGACGGTTGGCGGGATGTTCGCGTTCCGCTTCGACGTCCACCTCAACATGCAGACGGCGCTGGTGGCCCGGACGGCTATCGAACAGCTCCGCGCCGGGTGCTTTCGCCCGCCGTTTCCGGACTTCTACGCGCTCAACGCCCTGATGCTCACCGTTGGGCGCTGGGTCATGTCGTCGGAGCGGCTTGTGGTGGTCGGAGTCTCGCCGAAGTCGTTCGGGCGGACGATCCACTCCTCCGACCAGGCCCGCGGGCTCGCCTATCTGGGGATCGAGCCCGCGTTCGCGGGTCAGCTGCCCGGCAGCGAGATCGTCAACGGAACCTACGAGACCCTGTTGGCGCTCAAGGCCGACTACGGGCCCGAGCTTGCGGGAATCGAGATCGACCGCGCTGAGTACGTCGTCCAGCAGCTCTACGCCTGGTTCGTTCAGGCACGGCTCGGCTCCTTGAGCCTCTCAGACGTCGGCCGTCGTGCGCGACTGCTCGGGGGGCGGGACTGGGCGCTCGCCGCGGGGCTCCTCGCCCGGCGAGCACGTCCTGCTGCCCTGCGACGGCGCCTGGACCTCGACCGCGACGACCCGGCCGCGCAGCTCTGGCCCGGGATGCGGCCGGTGCCCGAGGTCAACGACATCGGCGAGTTCGCTCACTGGATCGCGCGCCGGGAAGCACCAGCCCGCGAGTGAGCGCGCGCCTCGCTGTCGCCGTGCTCTCGTACGACGGCCGGCACCTCCTCGAGGTCCTCCTGCCCTCGCTCGCGGCGCAGACGCTCGCCGGCTTCCGCATCGTGGTCGTCGACAACGGCTCGAGTGACGGGACGTCGAGGTGGCTGGCGGCAGAATGGCCGCAGGTGGAGGTGGTGTCCCTGCCCGAGAACGTCGGGGTGGCCGCAGCGCTCAACGTCTGCATCCGGGCGGCAACGGGCTCGGAGTTGGTCGCCCTGCTCAACAACGACCTCGAGCTGGACCCGGGATGCCTCGCCGAGCTCGCCGCTTCGCTCGACGCCCATCCCGCGGCGGGGTCGGCCGGTCCAAAGCTCGTCTCCTTCGCCCACCGCGGGACGCTCGACGGTGCCGGTGATGTCTTCGACTGGGCGGGAACGGGGTGGCGGCGCGGCCACGGCGATCCCGACGACGGCCGCTACGACGAGCCGGAGGAGGTGTTCGGTGCCTGTGGCGGAGCGGCGATGTACCGGCAGTCAGCGGTTGACGCGGTGGGAGCGTTCGACGAGTCGTTCTTCGCCTTCGTCGAGGACACCGACTGGGCGCTGCGCGCACAGCTGGCCGGCTGGACGTGCCGCTACGTCCCGACCGCGATCGCGTACCACGTCGGATCGGCGACGATCGGCGCCGGGATGTCGGACTTCACGCGGTACCACCTGTGGCGCAACTCGATCTGGATGGTGGCGAAGAACTATCCCTTGGGCGCTCTCGCGCGACATCTGCCGCGGATCCTCTACGTGCAGGCAGCGCAGCTCTACCTTGCCGCGCGAGCCGGAAAGCTCCCCCTCTGGAGTCGCATCGTTCGTGACGCCGCCCGCGGCCTGCCGGATGCCCTTCGTCGACGACGCACCGTACAGGCGACGCGGCGGTTGACCGTGCGCGAGTTGGAACGCGTCGTCCGTCAGG
>JACCYI010000324.1 GCA_013696535.1 Solirubrobacterales bacterium | reverse complement strand
ATCCGGATCGGTGGGCACCCAGTACTCGTGCTGCCACCCGCCGGCGTCCAGGCGCTGACGGAAATAGCCCTGGTGGTACATCAGCCCGACGGCGACCAGGGGAAGCCCTCGATCGGAGGCCTCCTTGACGTGATCGCCGGCCAGCGCACCGAGCCCACCGGAATAGACCGGAACGGAGCGATGCACTCCGAACTCGGCGCAGAAGTACCCGACGCTTGGCGCGTCGGCGGCCGGACGCACGAGCTCTGACTCGATGAGTTCCTGGATCTCCGCGGTCCGGCGCAGAAGCGAGGGATCGCCTGCCGCGGATTGAAGCGCCGCCGAGGACGCCTCGCGGAGCATCCGCACGGGGTTGTGCCCGGAGAGCTCCCAACGGTGCGGCCCTATGGACTCGAAGAGCTCCGGGCCGCCGGGCACCCAGCTCCAGCGGAGGTTGTACGCGATCGAAGCCAGGGGCCGCAAGGGCTCGGGCAACCGCAAAGCGAGGGCGCTCGCGGCGTCCGTCAGGTCCTTCTCGCCGGCGCGCACGTCGCGCATCATGACGAATCTCCGTCGTCGTCGGCCGGAAAGCGAGCCCCGCCGGGCAGGCTCGCGCCCGCCTCGACCACCGCGCGCAATCCGATCAGCGCGATGTCCCCGTCCTTCTCACCGACCGTCGCGTCCCACGAGATCTCGACCGCATCGTCGAGGATCGCGCGCTGGAGCGAGGCGCCCGCCCGGATGATGGCCCCCGGAAGCACCACCGAGTCGCTCACGACCGCTCCGGCTTCCACGACGGCGCCGCGGCCGATCATGCTTCGCTCCACGCTTCCGGCGACCCGCGCGCCGGGCGCCAGCAGACTGGCCTTCACCGTGCCGTCGCTCTGGACGTGTGCGGGGGCACGCTGGGAGGTCGCCTGGGTGAGCATGGGCCATGCGGGATCGTCGAGGTCGATCGGCGGCGTGTCGGCGATCAGCTCCTGGTGCGATTCCCAGTAGGCCTGGACGGTCCCGACGTCACGCCAGTATTCGCTGAAGCGGTACTCGTGAGCGCCGCCGGCGTCGACGAGGCGCGGCAGCAGCTCGTGACCCAGGTCCTTGAGGCCGTCCTCGCCCGCTTGTGCGGCGATCTCTTCCAGCGTGTCGAGCAGCGCCGAAGGCCGGAAGACGAACACCTCGCTGCACACGAGGTTGCCGTCCGGCTCGTCGGGCTTGAGCACGTACTCGCGCACCCGCCCGCCACTCGCCTTCAGCACGCCGTACCGGCCGGCGTCATCGGGCTCGACCTCGGTGGTGACCATCGTGACGTCGGCGTCGGCCTCGAGGTGCTCGTCGATCACCGCACCGTAGTCCAGGGAATAGACGGCGTCGGCGCTGAGGACCACGACCGAATCCGCCTTGAGGTCGCGGATCAGCGGCGCATACTTCCAGAGCCCGTCCGCCGTGCCCTGCTGGAAGCCCTCGCGACCGTCGTGGCCCAGCCGGGGCTGCAGCGTGAGCAGTCCGCCGGTGGTCCGGTCGAGATCCCAGGGCCGGCCGTCGGAGAGGTGGTCGCTGAGCGACACGGGGTTGAACTGCTGGGAGATCCAGACGTCGCTCAGGCCCGCGTTGCGGCAGTTGCTCATCGGGAAGTCGATGAGCCGGTGCGTGCCGCCGAAGGGGACCGCCGGCTTGGCGCGCTCGCGCGTCAGCAGTTCGAGCCGTCCGCCGGCGCCTCCGGCGAGGATCACGACGAGCGGGCGTCTAGGAGCCATGGCGTTGCCTCATGTCTGTTCGAGCCTCTTCACGACGTCGGCGAACGCGCTGAAGAGGTGCTCGGCGGCGAGCTTCTGAGCGGGAAGGTGAAGGGCGTCCTCACGGCGGGCGGCTTCCTCGGTGGTGCCCGCTTCCGTGACCGAGGTCGGGTAGGTGGCGTACCACCTGTCGAGCATGGCGGCGTCGACCTCGGGGTGGTACTGCACGCCCCAGGCGCAGGCCCCGACCCGGAAGGCCTCGACGCCCGACCCCGAGCGCTCCTGCAGCTCGACCGCCCCGGCCGGCAGCGCGAAGGCGTCCTCGTGCCAGTGCGGCGCGGGGACGGGCGGAGCATGGGCGAAGAGCGGGTCGCTGGCGGCGGCATCCAGCGGGCGGGGGCAGGCCCAGTCAAGGCGGGAGCGGGCCATCCTCTGCACGGGAGCTCCCTGGGAGCGAGCGAGCAGCTGGGCGCCTAGGCACAGGCCGAGGATCGGGATCTCCGCCTGCACCGCGCGCTCCAGCAGATCGCACTCCGCGGCCAGATACGGGAGCGCCTCGAGATCGCGGGCCGACTCATCTCCGCCGAAGACGACCAGCGCCGCCACGTCGTCGAGCCCGGGCAGCTCCTCGCCGGCGGCGACCCGGCACTCTGCGACGGGCAATCCGGCCTGGATCAGCACGGGCAGCGCGTGACCCGCCATGGGCGGATCGAGATGATGGAGCAGCCAGGTGCGCATTCCCTAAGAGAAGCAGCCGGGAGGGCTACTTCTCGATGAAGATGAGGTCCAGCGGGTCGGCTGAGAAGGCGATGGTGCGGTTGCGCTGCTCGACGAGCTCGGAGAGCCGGGTCTCGATGCGTTCCGCCACGATCACGCGATCGTCTTCCGGGCGGCGGTCGTCGCCGGTCTCACGCAACCACTGCGGCAGCGTCTGGCGGCGGGAGCTGCGGGTGTCGAGATAGTCCGTGCAGCGGCGGAAGAGCTTGGGGAGGATGAGCTGCCCTTGCGGGCCGATCGACTCCTGATCGATCAGCTCGAATTCCGCGGTGGTGTCGCGAGCCCAGACTCCCAGGTCGGCTTCGCGGGCCTGGGCAGCCGTCGCCCGCAGCCGCCGGCGCAGCGCCGGCGGGAGCGAGTCATAGAGGGTCAGGTACGCCGTTCCATCCTCGAGCAGCGCGTGATTGAGCGAGCGCTCGAGCAGTCCGTCCTGATCCAGCGAGGCGTACTCCCCATCCGTGGGGAGGTCGTGGCCCGTGATCAGGAAGCACACCGGGCGGCCGTTGGCGTCCGCGAGCTGGGCGAGGGCGGCGGCCGGCACGCGGTTCGGCCGGGCGCTCGTCACCGTCGCGCTGCCGGGCGCGCGCTTGACCCCCGTGAAACCGGCGAGCTTGAGCAGCCTGTTCCGAGCCACCACACCGAGCGGCTGGCCCGCGGGGCCGTAGCTGGTCTCGGGCGCGTCGATGCCCTCGAGGCGCAGCTGCACGCTCCCGTCGCGGGACCGGCGGATCCGGTCGGCACGACGAAGCTCGTCGAGTAGCTCCGGCGAATCAGGGATCAAGCGGATCGAGTCGCCATCAGGTGCCTTGCCCTCGACGACGAGCGAGCCACGAAGGCACAAGAGGGAGGGTGCAGGCGCCACGAGCCCTCCATGCAAGCGCACTCCACGGACGAAGATGTTGCCGAAGCGCTATCAACAGCCGTCGATGCCGCAACTGTCGCCCGACGCCACCACCAGGGGTGCGGGGGGCTTACGTGCTGCCCAGCCTTGACGAAGAAGCTCCCCGAGAGCCTCCGGCGGCTGGGCGCCCGACGCCGCCAGCGCGCGATCGACCACGAAGAACGGGACAGCGCTGATCCCGAGCGCCGCGGCCGTGTTCTCGTCTGCGCGAACTTCAACGGCGTACCGATCCGTGGCCAGCAAGTCGCGCACATCGTCCTTCGGGAGGCCCACGTCGAGCGCAAGCCGTTCGAGCGTCGCCGGATCGCCGATCAGCTCGCCCTCGGTGAGGTACGCGGCCAGGAGCCGCTCCTTCATGGCGTCCTGCAGGCCCAGGGAGTCGGCGAGGTGCAGAAGCCGATGGGCATCGAAGGAGTTTCCCCCGCGGGCCAGGTCGAAACGGAAGTCGAGGCCGTCGCGCGCCGCCACCTCCGTCATGTTCCGATGCATGGCCATCGCCTGCTCGCGGGTGGTTCCGTACTTCTCCGCGAGGTGGGTCGCACCGTCGCCTGAACGCTCGCGAGGGGCACCCGGATCGAGCTCGAAGCTCCGCCAGGTGACGTGAACCTGGCCGGCGTGCTCAAAGGCGTCCAGAGCCGTCTCGAAGCGGCGTTTGCCCACATAGCACCAGGGACAGGCGATGTCGGACCAGATCTCGACGTGCACGTTCTCTCCTGACCGGTTGCTCGAACAACCATCAGGGTAGCGGTCAGATGCTCACCCGGCGCCGAGGCACACGAAGGCGTCGCGCGCGACCCTTCCCGCGTCGCCGTGACCGATAATCGCGGTACGCGCGTCGGCCAACGCGGCGGCGGGAGCGGCGCCCGCCTGGAGGCGGCGGTGCAACTCGAGCATGAAGGGCCGGGTCGGGGCGTCGGGCACCGCCACCGTGCTGGCCGCGATGGTTCCGGCGCCGATGGCCAGCAGGGCGGACGTGAGCCCCATGAGCTCGTCACCTGCCCGCACGACCGCGCGCCCTGAATCGCACGCGGAGAGGATC
>JACCYI010000323.1 GCA_013696535.1 Solirubrobacterales bacterium | reverse complement strand
GTTCGGGACCCTTGAGCTGAACATCCTCAAGCCGGCCGCTCCGCAGCCGGGCGGCGCCGGTGGCCCGGGCGGCACGTCGACTCCGGTCAGCGTCGCTCCCGGCCAGGGCACCACCCCGAGTGGGACGGCGACGTTCGGAACGGGCATCCGCTCTGCTCTGCCCGCCGGCAGCGCCGTGGGGCCGGTCGCGCCGGGCATCGGGGTCGACACCAACGGCGACGGTCAGGCCGACGCCGGCGTCTTCGCGCTTCCGCTCAAGAGCACGACGTTCAACGCGACGACGAGAACCGGGACGATCGTGCTTGACGGCGGCCTGGTCGTACGGGCCAACGGACAGGACGTCGTGGCACTCCGGAACCCGGAGATCGTCGTCGGCGCCACGCCGGCCTCGAGCGGTCTATTCGCGCTCATCAACGGGGTGCGCGTTCAGGTGGGAGACGTCGACCTCAACTCGCTCAAGGTCAACTTGCTCGACGGGACCGTCACCGTGTCAGACCTCGACGTGAAGGTGAACGCCGCCGGTATCAGTCAGCTCGGCCTCATCGGCGTTCTTCCGGGCGCAGATCTGCTCAAGCTGAACCTGTCGCTTCCACAGCTCTAGGACGCGGGAACCAGCCGGGTCGTCCTCGCGGTGGGGACGACCCGGTCTGGCTTGCCGGACCTAGCCCTGCGGGTTCGAGTAGAAGACCTTCTCAGGCTGGATCCGAATCGTCACGCGGTGCTCGCCAGCCTTGTGCATGGGGTACTCGTCGAGCCCCAGATACTTCTTGGCCAGCGAATCGATGACGTCGTTGGCCCCTTCGCGCGTGCGATCGGCTACCCGACCGACGATCTGGGCGTACTCGTACGGGTTCTCGAGGTTCATCACGGTGACCGTGGTTCGCGGGTCGCGCTCGAGATGGGTCGGCCAGGCCCGTCCTTCGGCGGTGTTGACGATGATGTGCTCGCCATCGGTATGCACCCAGACAGGAACAACCGAGCACGAGCCGTCCTTCTTGATGGTCCCGACGTGCGCGAAGTTCTTGGCCTCGAGCAATGCGCGGACGGGAGCGTCGAGTGGCATGGGAGTCTCCTAGCGGTTGGGAGTCGAGATGGGTGCCCCGGCGGCGTCGAGGCCCTCTCTCAGCTCCCGGAGCTTGGAACGGTAGGCGGCCTCGTCGCCACCCAGTAGGTGAGTGCCCCATCGCTTGCCGTTGTGCACGTGAGGGACCTCGTCTGCGAGCAGATAGTCAAAGACGCGGGCGATCCGCTCCTGGCCGAGCTCGATCAAGACCTTGCGCCGGTGCGAATGGCGCCACATCGCCTTCTGCTCGCTCGTGCCGTTGAACAGGGCGAGCCTGCCGAGCAGGTCGTAGGCGTAGATCGAGCGGAAGTACGCGAAGCCGACGGGGTAGTCGCCCCACCGGCAGCCAAGCTCCCGGGCCATCAGCCGGTCGTGCACCTCCGCGTGTCGCATCTCGTCCCAGCACTGGCGCGCCATGTCGACGTGGAAGTCCCAGGGCATGTCCGGATGTTCGTGGGAGTTGCGAGCCATGAGCTCCGCGGCGCACAGCTCGGCGTCCATGAGGCCGTGGAAGAAGTGGCGCTGCTCCTCCGGGTCCGTCGGGACGTGATTCTCCTCGCCGTTGACGTAGAGCGAGGCGCCGAGAAAGGGATCGCCCTCGGGAGTCACTTCCACGTACGGGTCGCGGGCCGGATCGCCGAGCGGCGCCAGCACCCGCAGTGCACGGACCTCGCGCAGCCGGATCGGGAGCGCGCCGAGATCGCCGTCGACCGCCTCGGCCGAAGAGGCGGGAAGTTCGGCGACATGGCGCTCCTGGCGGTGCACCATCTGGGTGAGCAGGCGCAACGAGGGCTCGTCCACCACCGGGTCGAGCTCGTCGAGGTGGACGCGCATTGCGGAGATGAGGCGCGGCTTCAGGCTCCCGTAGGCGATGTCGCGGTAGTCCGCCGCGCTGGTCGCGTCGGCCGCACGATCGAGGAGCGAGGCAAGCTCATCGGCAGGGGCACCCGGATAGTCCGACGGCGTGCGGAGCTCGTACAGGCGGCGCCTGACCTTGGTGACGGTGCGAGCGTCATCGTGGAGGTGATCGCCGAGGGCGTACTTGACCTCGAGCCGAGGCTCGAGCGCCAACCACCCGCAGCCGAGGTGGACCACCTCGCGCAGCACGTGGAAGTAGTTGGAGAAGCGGACCGCGCTCTCGTCGACGTCGAAGCCGAGCGGGTCCGGATCAGTAGTGGTCATGGGGAGCTCCTTCGTCTTCGTCTTCCTCGGCGAGGAGCCGGCGCTTGTGGCGCCCGATCACGCTTGGCAGCAGTCCGCCGCCTGCGCTCACGTTGATGACCGCCCGGTCTGAGATGCGGGTGATCGAGCCGGCATGGCGGCCTCCTATGCCGAAGGGATTGATGTTGAAGCGCTTGAGGCGCATCTGCACCCGCCCATCCTCGACCGTGGGAAACATCTCCTCCGGCACAGGCACGTACTCCTGGACGATGAATTCGGCCCGGTCGGCGTGCTCGGCGGCGATCGACTCCCACTCCTCCTGTTCGGTCTCCATGCCGAGCGCCACGCCGTGGCCGCCGAAGTCGGAGGCCGGCTTGAGCACGAGCCGCTCGCGGTTGTCGGCCACGAACGGGAGCAGGTCGATGGTCCAGTCGCCGTAGGCCACACGCCCGGGGCGCAGGATCCGGGTCCAGGGGATCGTGCGCCGGATGAACTCGGCTTCTTCCTGGTTCATGAGATAGGCGAAGCGCGGATCCGCAAAGAGCGCGAAGAGCTTCTTGTTGTTCGCCACCCGGGAGCGGAAGGGGTTGACCATGGCGATGCTCCCGTCCCGGGCCGCGTTGGGCAGGTCGTGGACCGCGAGGTCGTCGAGCAGGCAGCGCCGGTAGACGAGCTGCGTCGACTCACCGGCCACCGTGAGGGTCGTACCGTCGTAGGCCACTTCATCCAGCGTGGCGTGGACAGCTTCGAGGCCGGCATTTCGAGCTGCCGCGCAGACGATCCGGAACTCTGGCACGCTCGGCGATCCCTCGGCATCCACCACCGCGAGCCGGGGCGTCTCCGGGAGGTCTGGCCGGCGCGCTCGCACGTGACCGTAGGCGTCAAGCAGCGTGGCGACGACTTCAGGCAGGATCGGGGTGTAGCTCGTGTCGAACTCCGCTCGGACTCGCGGCAGGTCGATCGCCGTCTCGAGTCCCTCGTGGAGGATGTCCGTGTATCCGATGCCCGCCGGCGAGTCGGCGTTGAATTCGAGGAACTTCAGCTCGTAGCCGGCCATCAGGGCATCGAGCCGGCAGATCCGCACGGGCCGCGGGAAGCCGGGGTCGATGCGGATGAGCTCGTCCTCCTCCCTCGGAAGGGCCAGCTCCTCCCGCAGGGCGGCGTCCTCGATGTAGGCGTCGCAGAAGCGGTCGAGCACCGCGCAGAGCGCGTTGACCGCGCCGCGGACCCGCCGGAGCTGGCCGGGGGAGACGAAGTGCGGCATCAGGACGAACGGGATCGTGCGACCGTCGAAGACCACGTCGTGGTCATGCAGCCACGCCGCTACTCCGGACTCGAGCTCCGCACACGAATCGCCGAGCTTGGAGAGCTCGACGAGGTACTGGAGCTTGAGGTTGTTGACGTGATCGATCAGAGCCGCACGGAGCGGCTCTCGGGCCGCACTCTCCTCGGCTTGAGACTACCGGGGCTGTGCGGGGTCCTGGCGCGGCGGCTCGAGCCCGGCTGTCAGCAGCACGCCCGCGACCAGCAGGGCGATCACGGTGAGCCAGCCGGCCACCCCGAGGGTCAGCAGTGCGACGGGCCCGACGAGGACGGCCACCACTCCGACCAGCACCGCGTTGCGCGGGTTCGGCCTGAGTAGCCGGCGCTCGGGAACTCCGAAGGCCAGCAGGAACAGGCCGAGGCCAACCGGAACCAGCGAGAGCAGAGCGATCACCCTCTGTGGTTTCGCCGGCGGGGTCCGTCCTCCTGTCGTTGGGCGCGCACTACCATTTGCGTGCTCGAGCGGCGGTGGCGGAATTGGTAGACGCCCCGGATTCAAGTCCCGGTGTCCGCGAGGACGTGTGGGT